>JACRGN010000235.1 GCA_016234205.1 Nitrospinota bacterium
GACTATTTATGGAAGATTGGAGATGCCTTAAAGGTCAGATATATCATCCAGCCTAAGCTTTTATCATTTACAGAATCAATCTCTTCAAGATTCTCACTCCTCGGATTGTCAATAGTCTCAACAAGAGAGACCACAGTAAAGTTATCACTTCAATTATGGGATACTGTTACAGGAAATGTGATATGGGAGGGCTCCGGACAGGCGACTGTTGCTATTGAATCAATGAGGGCAAAGCCTGTAACTTTTGAAGAGGTAGCAGAGGCTGCAAGTTTCAGTGTAGTTAAAAAATTCCCATTTTAATTCCCCTTTTTAATGTATAGGAAATTATATAGCCACCAAGACACAAGGCACAAAGTTTAATTCTTTATTAAAGATATTCTTCGTGTCTTTGTGTCTTCGTGGCTAATAAGAAGATTTTATAATTTCTTATACATAGAAAAACTATTTGCAACTTCAGATTAAAAGATATATATTTTAGTCGTGCTGAATAACTTTTTTAATCCAAAATCTGTTGCAGTCCTGGGGGCTTCTGAGGCAAAAGGGAAGGTAGGTTATGCAGTTATAAAAAATATAATTGATTTTGGCTTTTTAGGTAAAATCTACCCTGTGAACCCAAAGGCAAATACTATCCTCGGCATCCCTGCCTATCCTGCAATTACAGATATTAAAGATAAAATAGATTTATGTGTAATGGTTATACCGCCGAAGGCAATACTTGAGTCTATTGAACCGTGCGGCAAAATGGGTATAAATTCTGTTGTAGTAATATCAGCAGGATTTAAGGAGACAGGCAGTGAGGGGGCGAAATTAGAGCGTGAGTTGATAGACAAGGCAAAAAAATGGAATATAAGGATAATTGGTCCGAATTGTCTGGGTATAGTAAGCACCCCGGCAAGGCTCAATGCAACATTTGCTGCAAAAGTTCCACCCACAGGCAATATATCCATACTCTCTCAGTCAGGGGCAATACTTACAGCTATAATTGACTATGCAATAGCTGAAAAAGCAGGTTTTTCAAAGATGATTAGCCTCGGCAATGAGGCGGATGTAACTGAAACGGAAATATTAAAATTCTTAGGTGATGACCCTGATACAGGCGTTATTGCCGGCTATTTAGAGGGGGTTAAGAACGGCTCCGAGTTCCTTTCTGTAACTAAGAATATTTCAAAGAGAAAACCCATAATAATTCTTAAATCAGGAAATTCCAACGCTGGTGCAAGGGCTGTATCATCACATACAGGGACACTTGCAGGGATGGAAAAGGCATTCAATGCAGCTTTTATCAAATCTTCCATCATCAGGGCAGATACGATTGAAGACCTGCTGACCTTTTCAAAGGCATTTTCATGCCAGCCCGTGCCAAAAGGGGATAGGCTGGCGATCATTACAAATGCAGGGGGACCTGGCATTCTGTCGGCCGATGCCTGTGAAAAATCAGGGGTTAAAATAGCATCATTCGGCGACAATACCATAAAAAAATTGAGAGAATCTCTTCCTCCAATATGCTCAATATATAATCCCGTTGATGTTGTAGGGGATGCAGATTCAAAAAGGTATAATGCCGCTTTGTCGTCTGTTATTGAGGATGAGGGTGTAGATGGGATACTCACAATACTTACGCCTCAGGAGATGACAGATGCAGTAGGGACTGCAGAGATAATAGTTGAGATATCCAAAAAATTCAATAAACCAATATTCACATCCTTTATGGGGAAAGAGGCGGTAAAGGAAGGTGTTGCACTCCTTGATAAAAATAGAATTCCTAACCTTTTTTTTCCAGAAAAGGCGATTAGATGTTTTAAGACAATGGCTTCTTATAGGAAGGAATTGAATAGGACTGTCAGCATAGAAACATCATACAGTTTTAATAAAGTAAAGGCTGAAGATATATTGTGTAGCTATCTGAAAAAACAGATTTATACGCTTGGACATGAGGAATCAAAGGATATGCTTCTATCTTATGGTTTTACGCTCCCTAAAAATGCCCTTGCAAGAAATTCGGAAGAGGCTATAACCTATGCTGATGAGATAGGTTATCCGGTTGCGATGAAGATTGTCTCGCCCGATATCCTCCATAAATCAGATGTTGGAGGGGTTGCAGTCAGGCTTAAAAATAAAGAAGATGTAAAAAATGCATTTGAGAGGATGATGTCAAACGTGAAGAGATATATGCCTAATGCATTTATAGCAGGGGTTTCAATTCAGGAGATGATTACAGATGGAAAAGAGGTAATAGTAGGCTTTACAAGAGACCCCTCTTTTGGGCCAATGCTGATGTTTGGGCTTGGCGGTATATATGTGGAGGTCTTAAAGGATGTATCTTTCAGGCTCTGTCCTGTAGATAAGAATGAGGCGAATGATATGATTTCAGAGATAAAATCTTTTCCACTCCTTAAAGGGGTAAGGGGGGAGAAGGCAGGTGACATTGAGTCTCTGCAGGATGCAATAATAAGATTTTCGCATCTCGCCTATGATTTCCCTGAGCTTCTTGAGGGTGAAATAAATCCACTCCTTGTAAGACCTCAGGGAATGGGTGTTGTTGCAATAGACAGCAGATTTAGACTTAAGGAGGATTGAAGATTGACAATTGAAGATTGAAGATTGTTTTTCATTCGTCAATATTCAATTAAAAGGGGGGTATATGAAATCAATATTTATTAATTCAGTTGGTGTTAAATCAGGAAAGAGTCTACTTGCATGGGCACTTGGACTCATATTTGAAAAGGAAGGACTCAAGGTAGGCTATTTTAAGCCTGTAGGTGTTCAGCCTGAAGTTGTTGATGGTGTTCTTACAGACCATGATGCCCATCTCATGAAGAATGTCCTCAAGCTCAAAGACCCTTATCATCACATATGTCCTGTTGTGCTTAACCACGATACGATATTTGCTATCTTCAGGAGAAAAGTTGGGAGTGTTTTAAAGGAGATAGAAGAGTCATACAGAAAATTATCAACTGATAAGGAGATAGTCATCATAAAAGGTGGCAACAGCTTTTTTGATGGGAGTATAGTCGGTGCAAATGGTGTAATCCTTACAAAGGCTTTAAATACGAAGGTATTGCTTGTTGACAGGTTTATCAGCGATGTGACATTTGTTGACAATGTGAGATTTATAAAAGAGCTGCTCGGAGAGAGACTTCAGGGGGTTATTATTACACAGGTTATGCCTGAAAAGATAGATTATGTTGGGAATGTTGTAATACCGTTTATTGAAGGGGATGGGATTCCTGTGTATGGTTCTATACCTGAAGATAAATTCCTCGGCGCTATAAGTATAAGGAAGGCATGTGAGGTGGTGGCAGGGGAGGTTATATGTTGTAAGGACAGACTTGAAGAACTTGCAACAAACTATGTAATAGGGGCAATGGATTTAGAGCTTGCCATAAATTATTTCAGAAGGATAAACAACAAGATAGTAATTACAGGTGCCGACAGGTCAGACCTTCAGATTGCAGCAATGGAGACATCCACAAAGGGGATTATCCTTACAGGGGGCAGATACCCGAACAGTGTTGTTATAGGCAAGGCAGAAGAA
>JACRGN010000033.1 GCA_016234205.1 Nitrospinota bacterium
GCCTCAGGTATGGTCATAAAATATCTTTTCACCTCCGGGTGTGTAATTGTTATCGGGCCACCCGTTTCTATCTGTCTGAGGAATGTTGGTATAACACTCCCCCTGCTGTTCAGGACATTCCCAAACCGGACAGTGATGAATCTTGTCTTGCTGGTAGATGAAAGCTCCTGGATATAGAGCTCGGCTATCCTTTTCGTTGCGCCCATTACACTGACAGGTTTCACCGCCTTGTCTGTAGAGACAAGAACAAATTCTGCCACGTCAAATTTATTAGAGAGGGCTGCAATAATCTTGGTTACATATACATTATTTATAACCGCCTTTTCTTTATGCCTCTCCATCATGGGGACATGCTTGTATGCAGCAGTGTGGAATACAATCTGAGGCTGATGTCTTTTGAAAATGATATTCATATATTTTTCTTCAATCACATCGCAAAGGTAAAAGTGGGCATTCGGGAAATAACGAAATTCTGTTTCAACTTCATGGAGATAGTTCTCATTTTTATCAATGAGGATAAGAGTATCAGGCTGAAACGGGATTATCTGGCGGCAGAGTTCTGAGCCGATAGAGCCGCCTGCACCTGTAATAAGTATTTTCTTACCTTTTATAAATTTCTCTATTGATGAAATATCCAGTTTTACAGGTTGCCTGCCGAGGAGGTCAGCCACATCCACATTCTTTATGCTGGAGATATTAACCCTTCCGCTACTCAGGTCTTCTACTGCCGATACGAGTTTATACCTTACATTCCCCTTTTTGCAGAATTGTATTATTGCCCTGAGGTCTTTGGAGGATAAATCGGGACGAGCAATAATTACCTCGTCAACCCGGTTTTTTATTGATAGTTCGGGGATATCATAAATCCTGCCCAATACACTGACCCCATTAATCTTTGAATTGAATTTCCTTGGGTCATTATCTACAAAACCTATCACATTGCATTTTAATCCCGGATTTTTATATAGCTCCTTTAAGATAAGCTCACCAGCATTGCCGCTGCCGACTATCAATACATTTTTCCTCTCATCTTCATCAAGCGGTTTAAACAGTTTAAACGGCTTAAACGGTTTAAATGCTCTTAATCCTCCGAGCAGATACCTTAAATCTCTAAACGGCTTATCATCATTTACATAGTCAAGGTCAATGGAGAGTTTTTCAGGGAGGATGAACTTTATATAGTATTCCTCTGCATCATCTACAATCTCAGGGAACTTGTGTATCTCGCTTTTCCCGAGGAGCTGCGTTGGAGAGATAATCCCTGGCACGACAGAGAGGACTCTTTTCTCTTTTTCGGGGTAAAGGATTACAATGGATGGTATCTCTGGTTTTGGGCCAATAATGCTCATCTCCCCCTTTAATACATTTATAAGCTGGGGGAGTTCATCAAGCCCTAAGAATCTTATTGCCTTTCCTGCAGTTGTTATTCTTGGGTCATTCTTTGTGGTAATCTTTGGTCCCCTGTCTTCAGAGCCTGTAAGGAGGGTTCGGAATTTGTAGATTAATAATTTATCTCCATTTTTACCAACCCTCTCCTGCCTGAAAAAAATATTTCCTATGGAATCCAGTTTAATTAGTATGGATAAGACTATGAATAAGGGTGAAAGCAAGAGGAGGGCTGTTATGGATATAAAGATATCAAAAACCCTTTTTAGCATACCCGTATTATCGGAGTTTTTTAAAAAAGAGTAAAGTCAATTTTTACCCCCACACCTATTCCTGCGGGATTTGAACCTTTCTACATGAGAATTGGTGATTGTTGGGAATAGGTGTGGGGGTTTGAATTGACACTATCAATTTTTTATTATATTCTTGAAATATGCATACCCCTGTTGATGCCTATGAATATGAGAGTAAGAGGCTTGCTCCATACGCAATGCACAGCAGGGATACAAATGGGAGAAGGCATTCCGAGCCTGAACATCCATACCGCACAGCATTTCAGAGGGACAGGGACAGGATAATTCACTGCTCGGCATTCAGGCGTCTTGAATATAAGACACAGGTGTTTGTATATCATGAGGGGGATTACTACAGGACAAGGCTTACCCACACACTTGAGGTTGCCCAGATTTCAAGGTCTGCAGCAAGGGCACTTGGCTTGAATGAAGACCTCTCAGAGGCAATCTCACTTGCACACGACCTCGGACATTCCCCATTTGGACACTCAGGCGAAAAGATTCTAAATGAACTGATGGAGGAATACGGCGGATTTGAGCATAATAAACAATCGCTGAGGATAGTTGACCATATAGAAAACAGGTATCCTGAATTCAGAGGGTTGAACTTGACCTATGAAGTGAGGGAGGGGATAGCAAAGCATAAGACAGAGTATGATGACCCTGCCTTTGAAGAATTTGGCGCATCATCTCCTACACTGGAGGCTCAGATTGTTGACTATTCAGATGCCATCGCTTATAACAGCCATGATTTAGATGACGGTGTAACATCCGAGATGATAGACATGGAAAGTTTAAAGGAGGTGAGAATCTGGGAGGAGAATTACCAGAGGATAAGACAGGAGTTTAATGATATAAGCCCAAATATACTCAAGTATCAGGTTGTTAGGGCAATTATAAACCAGCAGGTGACTGACCTTGTTTCGCAGACAAAGGAGAATATTGAGAAGTATGGCATCAGAGCAATCGCTGATGTCAAAAATTCTTCTGAGAGGGTTGTATCTTTCAGCAAGGATATGAAACTGAGAGATAGAGAGTTGAAGGATTTTTTAAAGAAGAATATGTATAATCATTACAGGGTGAAGAGGATGGAGGATAAGGCAGGGAGGTTTATAAAAGAATTGTTTGATGCATATTTAGGTAAGGTGGAACTCCTGCCGCCAAATGTTCAGAAGGACTTAAAGATTGAAAAAAAGGAGAGGCTAATCTGCGACTATATTGCAGGCATGACAGACAGGTTTGCCATTCAGGAATATAAAAAACTATTTGACCCGTATGAAAGGGTCTAAGAATAGTGTCAGAGAGTCAAAGTATCACAGTGTCAAAGTTTAAAGCTCTGACACTCTGACTCTTTGACACTATGATACTTTAATCAAGGGGGTTATATGGATGGAATGACAGTTCAAGAAGTGCTGGCGTTTGCAAAGATATTGGAAGAAAACTCCAATAAATTTTATTCTGATGCGGCAAAGAAGGCAAAGCTGCCAAATGCAAAAAAGTTTCTTGATGAGCTGGCAAGGGAGGAGCTTGGGCATAAGGAGCTCATTTCAAATTTAGAAAAGAAGATAGATGCCGGAGGAGATATCCCGAAAATAACAAAAAAGATAAAAAGCCTGAATATATCTGACTTCGTAGCTAAGCATGGATTGGATGATGATGCGGATTTTATTGATATATTGGCTGTCGCTATGAACAAGGAAAAAGAGGCGGTGAAGGTATATTCCACATTTGCCGCTTCATTGGAGGACGGCAAGGTAAAGGAGTTGTTTGACTTTCTGATAAATGAAGAGAAGAGGCATCTGAGGAGATTTGAAGATGATTATGATGACTACACAGATGAGATGTCCCACAAAAAGGTCAGCGAATTGATTAAGAAGATGAGAGGTAGATGAAAAGCAAAAAAATAGTTAGCCGCAGATTACACAGATTTTCACAGATAATATTAATTTTCGTAATCTGTGGTTTGTTCCTTTTTTCTAAGGTCACCCCTCTAAATAGTGCCACCCCTGCCGGAGAGGTAGAGATAGGAAAAGAGGCTGACAAGGATATCATCAGAGCCTACGGATATTTCAGTGATAAAGCCCTTCAGGAGTATGTAAATGAAATTGGACAAAAGCTAATAAAATCCATTAATGACCCTGTCTTTGAATATCACTTTAAGGTTGTGGACAGCCCGGAGGTCAATGCCTTTGCCTTACCAGGAGGGTTCATATATATCACAAGGGGTATGCTGGCTTATGTAAACAGCGAGGCGGAGTTGGCGGTGATTTTAGGGCACGAGATAGGACATGTGACATCACACCATGCCGTGAGCCAGATGAATAAGAGTATTGCAAGTGCCCTCCTCACAATAGCCGGTCTTATTGCGAGTCAGGAGATAAGAAAAGAGGCAGGTGCATGGATTACAATAACGACACAACTATCCCAGCACATACTTAGCGGATACGGGAGGGAGGCTGAGATGCAGTCGGATGAGCTGGGGATTATATACGCCCATTCATCAGGTTATGACCCAAGGGTGATGA
>JACRGN010000231.1 GCA_016234205.1 Nitrospinota bacterium
CAGAGATTCGATTCTGGCACAAAGGTAAACTGGTTGGAACTCAAAAAATCAAAAGCAAAGACCTGAAAAGGGTGCATCTTTGACTTCTTATAGAGTCCGGTTTTAATTTTTAAATAGTCCGATTTTAATTTTTAGCTAACAGGATTTTTTGTTGTATAGGAAATTATATAAGCATTTAGACAGGATTACCATGATAAATAAGATGAATTAAAAGCAATGTTTTTTAACATCCTGTATATCCTGTCTAATTTAGGGCTTTTGTTCTCTTTCTCTGTGTCTCTGTGGTTTCATCAGGTTTTTGTTCTTGATTTATCTGATTTTACAGTGCTTTTGTGAAATAATAAGTTGACAGTAAACAAAGAAAAATTATATCCTTTGCATCGTATCCAATATGTCTATAAATGATTCGCTTGAATACCGCCGCAGACACAGGGGTGTTATTGGGATTGACTGCAAGATACCCATAAAGGATGAATCTGTCCTGAGCCTTATTTATACCCCCGGAGTTGCCGAGCCGTCACTTAAGATTGCAGAAAATCCTGTTAATGCATTTGAGTATACCTGCCGAGGCAATACTATTGCCATTGTTACAGATGGCTCAAGGGTTTTGGGATTAGGCAATCTCGGGGCAAGGGCTGCAATGCCTGTAATAGAGGGGAAGTCTGTAATATTTAAGACCTTTGGAGGGGTTGATGCAATTCCCATATGTCTTGAGACACAGGATACAGAGGAAATCATCAGGGTAGTTACTGCAATTTCACCGACATTTGGTGCAATATGTCTTGAGGATATTGCGGCGCCAAAATGTTTTACAATCCAGCATCATCTGAGAGAGGCATTAAGAATCTGTGTCTTTCATAATGACCAGCATGCAGCAGCCATAGAGATTTATGCAGGCTTAATAAATGCCTCAAAACTCGTTGAAAAGGACATTAAAAAATTAAAGATTGTTATATGTGGTGCGGGGGCGGCAGGTATTGCCACTGCAAATATATTATTAAGGGCAGGGATGAGGGATATTACACTATGTGATACCAACGGCATCATCCATAAGAGAAGATTGATAGGGATGAACTGGGCAAAACTTGCAATTGCAAGGAAGACGAATCTAAGTGACAAAAAAGGGGATTTAACAGATGCTATAAAAAATGCGGATGTATTTATTGGGTTATCCAGAGGGGATATATTTACTGCAGAGATGGTCAGTGCTATGGCAAAAGACCCCATTGTATTTGCCCTATCAGTTCCTGAGCCTGAGATACTCCCTTCAGAGGCAATAAAGGGAGGGGCTAAGATAGTTGCTACGGGGAGGAGCGATTTTCATAATGGGATAAATATAGCCCTTGTGTATCCGGGGTTCTTCCGTGGTATCCTTGATTCTGCTGCCAGAAATGTGAACTTTCCCATGATTGAATCTGCAGCAAAAAGGCTTGCAAGCCTCGTCCCTCCGTCTGACCTGAATCCAAAGTTTATAATGCCTAAGGTATTTGATTTTCAGGTTGCACCTGCAATTGCAGAGGCAGTTGCCGAAGCGGCAGTTAAGACAGGTGAGGCTGCCATAAATGTTGACCCAAAAAAGGTGAGGGAGAGACTTGAGAGTTTCATCTATGAGGGTCATTTCCCTCTCCCTCCTGAAAATAATCATGAACAGAGTCTAACCCTTGAGGAGAGGTCTTTAAGGATTCATGAGAGGCATAAGGGTGTAATAGAGGTAAGGAGTAAGATTCCTATCAGGGATAAAAATATCTTGAGCTCATTATATCTCCCCCCGGCTGCTGCAATACCGCCTAAGGAAATCGCAAGCGACCCTGCAAAAATTTATGAATATACATGCAAGGGTAATCTGGTGGCAGTGGTCAGTGACGGGAGTGCTGTCCTTGGACTCGGTAATATCGGTCCATGGGCAGCCCTTCCTGTAATGGAGGGGAAATGTGCCCTCTTCCATACCCTCGCAGGTGTGGAGGCATTTCCATTATGTATTTCTACACAGACTACTGATGAGATTGTTGAGGTTGTAAAGAATATATCTCCTGCTATTGGGGGTGTTAATCTTGAAGACATTTCGGCACCGAGATGTTTTATAATAGAAGAGAGGTTGAAGAAGGAGATTGATATACCTGTATTCCATGATGACCAGCATGGGACTGCAGTGGTTGTATTGGCGGGTTTAATAAATGCCTTAAAGCTTACAGGAAGGGAGATTAATAATATAAAAATGGTTGTAAATGGTGCAGGTGCTGCTGCAACAGCAGTAACAAAGTTACTCATCTCTTGTGGCGTAAATGATATTGTCATGTTAGATACTCATGGTATTATTTATAAGGGCAGGGGAATAGGGATGAACTGGAAGAAGGAAGAAATGGCGGGAATAACAAATCCCGAAAATATTAAAGGTGGACTGTCAGATGCAATAAAAGGGAGGGATGTATTTATAGGGGTTTCTGTGGGAGGGGTTTTAAAAAAGGAAATGATAAAGGAGATGGCAGGAGAGCCGATTGTATTTGCACTCGCAAATCCAATACCTGAGATTATGCCGACTGAAGCAATTGAGGCTGGTGCGAGGATAGTTGCAACAGGAAGGTCAGATTTTCCAAATCAGGTAAATAACTCACTTGCATTTCCGGGGATATTCAGGGGTGCATTGGATGTCAGGGCAAGGGAAATAAATGAGGCGATGAAGCTCGCTGCCGCCCATGCACTATCAGACGCTGTTTTAGAGGATAGGCTTAAAACCGATTATATAATCCCGAAGGGGCTTGATTATCGTGTCCCGCCGTTGGTTGCATCTGCTGTGGCAAAGGCGGCTATTAAAAGCGGTGTCGCAAGGGTTAATATAGATCCTCAAAAGATTGCCGAGGTTACAAAGAACTTTATATATGAAGGGGAATTGGGTATAATTTGAAGAAAGGATTAGGTTGAGGCTAAGGTTAAGAAAATTCTCAACCTAAACCTTGACCTTAACCTTGTTATTTTATATGGAACTTAGACAGGATATAACAACAAGAAGCTGGATATTAACAGGCGAAAGAGAAGGGAAGAGAGGTGCGGATGATGGAAGATGTCCATTCTGCAGAGGGAATGAAGACCTGACTCCAAAGACAATCACGGCATTTTATAATCAATACGGTGAGTGGAGTGTAAGGGTTTTTTCTGATAAATCTCCTGTATTTCAAATAGAGGGGAATCTGGACAGGCAGGCTGAGGGGATGTTTGATAAGATGCACAATATAGGTGCCCATGAGTTGATTGTGGAGAGTCCAAAGCACGGCATTAGTCTGTCATCCCTTTCTGAAAATGAGATAGCGGATGTGCTGCGGATGTATAGTGCGAGGGTTTCCGACCTGAAAAGGGATGCGAGATTTAAGTATATCCATATTTTTAAAAATCATGGAAGCCTGGCAAGCTCGGCAATAGACCACCTTCACTCTCATATCGTAGCTATTCCTGTAATTCCTGCAAGGGTGGAAAAGGAATTGAGATGGGCAAAGAAGCATTATGATATGAAGGGGAGGTGTCTTTACTGCGATATAATCTATCAGGAGTCAAAGCAGAAGATACGGACAGTTTTTGAGAATAAAGATTTTGTTGCGTTCTGCCCCTTTGCCTCCAGATTCTCCTATGAGGTGTGGATTTTACCGAGGATTCATAGTCATTCTTTTGAAAATAACTTAACTGATGGAAATATTGCTAACTCCTTTGCAGAGGCTATAAAGGCTATCCTGTCAAAGATAGAAAAAATTACGACATCATACCATATAGTATTTCACATCTCACCTAATGAGGCTTCGTTCCGCACCTTAAGAGGTGACACCGGGACACTATCAGAGGATTTTCACTGGCATATTGAAATCCTTCCGAGATTGGAACGTGCAGGCAGGCTTCAGAGTGAGGAGGAGTTTTACATAAACACAGTATCGCCAGAGGATGCGGCAAAGGTGTTGAGGGAAGCTATTTAAGAAGACCGTAGGACTTCAGCAGATTTGTGATTAACTCCATGTAAAATTCAATATTCTCCGTGACAAAAAGGTAGAATCCTCCTACTGCAAGCAGGAGGAAAAAGAGGAGAACAGTCATTGCACTGATACGGCTTTTTTTCTTTGCTGTCTCAGGCTTTTGATCTGCCCCGAGAAGGATATCTATTTCATAAATAGCGCTGTCTATATTGGGATATTGTTTTGCTGTATCCCCCTCCATCATCCTCAATATAATCCTCTGGATTTTTCCCGGCAGCATGTCAAATAAATCATTCTGTTTAAGCTGGTTTCCCTTCCATACAGGAATTGAGCCTGTAATCATCTCATAGAGGATGACGCCTATGGAATATATATCACCTCTCTCTGACTGACCAACCTTAGGATTGTGGTACCAGTTGTCTTCAGCTCCCACTTCTGAATAGTGTTCTTCAAGCCCAAAATCGGATACTTTAATATGACCGGCTTCATTGAACAGGATATTTGAGGGCCTGAGGTTTCCGTGAATTACCCTGTTTTTATGGGCAAAGGAGACACCATTGCCTATTTCTCTGCCTATCTTAAACGCCTCCTGCCATGTATATTTCCTTATGAGCCTTTCCTTAAGAGAGCCTTCGTTCATATATTCCATTACCACAATGAATAGCTTTTCATCCCCGGAGACCCCATATACCTTTACTATATTATCGTGGCTTAGCTTTGAGAGAATCCTTGATTCTGTAAGCCCTTTGCCTCGTTTCCTGAATTTTTTGATAACCATCAGATGTCTGTCTTCCTTTCTTTCAAAAAGGTAGACCATGCCGTAGGTGGTCTCTCTGACAATGTCAAGGAGCGAAAACTTGTCCTCAAGCTTTGTTATGCCCTGAAATGCCTGCTCCCTCTTCTCTGTTTTTATATGGGCACCCTTGAGTATCTTTAAAAGCTCGTCTTTCAGCTCATCGGCTGATGAATAGCGGTCTTCCGGAGATTGCTCCAGGCATTTGAGGATTATATTCTCCAGCGGTTTTGGAAATTTCGGGTTTATCTCGGTAGGGAGCTTAAATCGTCCGAGTGGTTTTGCAGCTGTGAACATCTCATACATAATGACGCCGAGGGAATAGATGTCAGTGGAAGGGGTAACTTTTTCAGAGTCTGTCTTTTGTTCGGGCGACATATATGCCAGAGTTCCCATTAAGGCACCGTTAACAGTAAGATTACTGTCAACATTGCCTGTTCTAAGCTGTGCAATGCCGAAGTCCATGAGCATGCCGTTTCCTTCCCTGTCAACGATAATATTTGCAGGCTTTATGTCCCTGTGTATAACGCCGTTCTTATGGGCATAGGAGAGTCCTTTGCATACCTGAACCACAATATCAACCATCTTTTTTGAGTCAAGCTCTTTGTTTTTGATGATTGTCACAAAGTCTTTCCCCTCTATATAATCCATTACGAAATAGTGCATATCGTCAATCATGCCGCGGTCTATGATATGAATAATATTTGGGTGGGTAAGACGGGCAATTATAAGGGCTTCCTGCTTGAATCTCTCCACAATTTCCTTGTTTTCTGTCATTATTTTAGAGAGGACCTTTATAGCCACAGGACGGTTAAGAGAGGTCTGGATGCCTTTATACACAGTCGCCATTCCCCCGGCGCCGATTTTCCCCACTATTTCATAATCGCCAATTTTTTTAAATTCCATGGATAAAAATAATAGAACGCAGAATTTTATAAGTATTAGTTTTTAGTGTCAGTGTCAGTGAAGGAAATTGTTACTAACACTAATCACTGACACTAACACTGCTATTATCTGCGTTCCATTCATTTTTTTATTTCCGACTTGTTTGGGTTGGAAAATGATGAAAAAATCAATCTAATTTAAATTCTATCCTATAATTTCTTATTTCAATAATATCATTGTGGCTCAGTTTGAGATTTTTCCCTGCATGACTTCCGTTAACCGTTACATTTATCCATCCACCATATCCGCTGATGTAAAATGAATCGTCTTCTTTTCTTATTGTTACAGCCATAGGAGGGACCAAAAAGCCTTTTAAGACCACATCTGCTGTATGCGATTTTCCAATAACAACTACATCCTTTTTAATTGTATATTCCTCCTGACTGTCAGATTTAATGATAATAAGTTTTGCCTGTTTCTCCTGTGCTCCAGTCCCTCCTGTCTCATGCTTTTGTTTTGCAAGGAGATCTTTCTGCTGTTTTGTATCAAGTATCATGGTAACATCGCCAAAATCGGCGAAGAGCGGCTTTGCCGTAGGGGGGTGTTCTTTCTCAGATTTGTAAATTATGGTATGTTTTCCAATAGTAATTTTATCGCCATCCGTTAGCTCAGTACACTTTATTTTTTTCTCATTTACGAATGTTCCATTTGTGCTGTCGTGGTCAGTAAGCATATGTCTTCCATCCTTCATTTTAATTGAAGCATGGTGCTTGGATACAGCAGGATTATCAATAACAATATTATTACCCCGAAGTCTGCCGATTTTTATGACCTCTGATGTGACAGGATACTCCTTCAACACCTTATCCTTGAATTTCAAGATTAAATTAGCCATTTTTTATTATAAAAACCATTAAGGAGAAAAGGAGAACTGAGAGAAATGGAGAAAGGAAAAGTTTTTTTAAAAATATTTCCCCCTTTTCCCTAATTTCCCCATTTCTCCTTAATCTTTTTCTTTTGTTCTGCTGTGATTATAAGCCCAATAAAAAATCTCTGTCAAGCAAATGTTAAACTTATCTACAGGAGATGGAGAAATAAACAGCTTCGGGGGTATCCGGCATTACAGCTTTACCTAAACCAATTATGCCGTCTCCATCTAAAGCAAACTCCTCACGGTGGACAAAGATTTTCTTGCCATCTTTCAATAGCACATAGGTGCCGTTGATGCTGAGGTCTATCAGGATGAACCGCCCACGGCGATATTCTATTCTGACATGGATGCGCGAGACCATGGTATCAGGCACACTGATGGTATTATGGTCGCTTCGCCCAATGGTGATAGAAGGGAGATTTTTTCCCACTTCCGCTTCCTTATCATGGAAGCTGATCTTTAAGGTGGCCTCTGGATTGCCTCCTTTACCTTCGATTTGCCGCCCTATGCTGCTCATAATGGTCAGATCTTTCTCCTCTCCCCATGTCAATTCAAAAAGCTCTACAGGCTTGTGTTTTCCTTTGACTGTAGTGGTTATAATGAAGCGGCTTTTTGACCTCAGAGGTTCGGACATAAGCATAACAGATTCGCTGGTCGTCAATATCTGTTCTGCCTTTGCCTGAGAGACAATACGAGCAGCGAGGTTTACGGCATCACCGAAGACATCACCGCTTTCTTCAATGACATTCCCAAAGTTGAATCCTACCCTGATGCTGATTTTGTTGCCGGACGATCGGGAAGTAGAGACCTCTTCCTGCATCCGTATTGCAGCTTTTCCAGCTATATTTGCAGAAGGGAAAATAGACATCAGTTCATCGCCAATGGTTTTTATTACTCTGCCATGGAACTCCTTGACTATTTTTTCCATGAGGTTTATATAGTGGGAAGTTACTTCGCGTGCCTTCTCACTACCCAGAGACTCGTAAAGATGAGTACTGCCACTGATATCAGCGAATAGAATGGCAAGGTTGTTGGTTTTTTCCATGGTAAACAAAAAACCAGAATAGAACGCAGACAAACGCAGAAACTACGGATTATCGCAGATTAAAGAATTTATATTCAAATCTTCTTTTTATCGGCGTAAGTCTTTTTTCTGCGTTCATCTGCGTTCTATAGGTTTTGTATTTTTTAAATAAACTTGATACTGCTGCTAAACAGTATCTCCACATTACCCACCTTGATAACATCCCCGCTTTGTAAATGGATAGAGGATACCCTCATTCCATTGTGAAATGTTCCATTCTTGCTTGCGAGGTCTTTAAGCAGAATCAGTGTTGGACTCTTAACTTCTATACAGGCATGTTTTTTAGAAATCAGAGGGTCGTTGATAATAATATCTCCCTCTGTCCTTCCTATGATAGTGAGAGGCTTCTGCACTGATTTTTTTACCTCGGCGTCTTTTATTTTATAGGTAAGGATTATCTCGCAGTCCTTCGGGAATTCGGCTAGTACAAAATCACCATCCGCAGTAAAAACATGCCCAATTACCGTAGAATCTTCTTTAGAAAAGTTATTGTCTTCTTTTGATGGCGAGAAAAAGAAAGAGTAGCCGCAGTTTTTGCAATTCAATTTTATGCTATCGTGTTTGAGAAGCTTTTCAGAGGGGAGAATGTATTTCTTTTTACAGTTTGGGCATTCAATTGTTATTTGTTCCATATATACTTTTTCTTGACGCTGAATCAATTCGGCGGTAGTATTGCTATAATTATACGGAAAGTAAAAGGTTTGTTCAAGAACAAAAACTTAATGGGACGCAGATAAATGCAGAAACTACGGATTAACACAGATTAAAATCAAATCTTTTATCAAGCGTAAATCTTCTTTTTCTGCGTTAATCTGCGTCCTGATTAATTTATTTTTATGAAACCACTAATTGCGATTGTTATGGGGAGTGATTCGGATTTGGCTGTAATGGAGGAGGCAGGGAAGGTTCTTGATTCTTTTGGCATCGGATATGAGATTACTATTGCCTCTGCACATCGTTCACCGGATAAGACAAGGGAATATATCCATTCAGCGGAGAAAAATGGAATAAAGATAATTATTGCAGGTGCAGGGTGGGCAGCCCATCTTGCGGGTGTCATTGCTGCAGAGACAACAATGCCTGTTATAGGTGTGCCGATAGATTCTTCACCTCTCCTCGGACTTGATTCTATCCTCTCAATACTTCAGATGCCTTCAGGTATCCCTGTTGCTGCAATGGCATTAGGAAAGGGAGGGGCAAAGAATGCAGCCATACTTGCTGTTCAGATTCTGGCTGTCAGTGATAAGTCCCTGCAGGATAAACTTAAGGCTTATAAGAAGAAACTATCAGACGAAGTGGAGGAGAAGGACAAAAAAATAAAATCCAAATATCAAAAAAATATTTAAGAGTTTACAGAGGGGGAAAATATAATTTAACCACAGACTAACACAGATTTTCACAAGAGATGTCATTCTGAACGAAGTGAAGAATCTGGGTTTTAGATACTTCGCTTCGCTCAGTATGACACTTTGTGTCATCTTGTGGTTTCATCATTCTTTTCCTTCGTGAACTTCGTGGTTAATCGTGTTTTCGCTCTTTTTTAGCCTTTTTAACCTCTTTACCTTTAACAGGTTTTTCCGTTGATTTTAGCCTTTCCTTTGCAAGTCTTGCCTCGTCAGAATTTGGATGTTTTTCTATAATCTCTTTAAGCTGTGCTGTCGCCTCGGTCGTTTTATTAAGTTTGATTTTTGAATAGGCTATCTTCAACATGGCACTCGGCACCTTTGGATTCTTAGGATATTTGTTAATTACCTCACTAAACTCTGATATTGCCATTTCATAATCCATTGTGCTGTAATAACATTCGGCTATCCAGTACTGGGAATTGCCTGCAAGCTCTGTGTCTGGAAAATTCTCAATATAGTTTCTGAATCCTGATATTGATAGCTGAAAACTCCCTTTGAGATAATCGCTATAGGCAGTTTTATATACCTCTTCAGGTTTTAGTGCGACAATAGGAAGCGACTCGGTTACAGCAGGTTCTTTTGCTGGAGAGGGTAGCTCTGTAACCTCTTTCTGTGGAAGAAGCGGTGTTTCCGGTATTTTATTCTCTTCTTTTTTATCTTCAGTGGGAGTTTCTGGCCCTTCTTTTTCTTTTGAAGGGGGAGATATTTTTGTATCCTTCTTCTTTAGCTGTTCTTTTCCCTTTCCGGCGAGCACCTTAAATTTCTCATTTAAAGAATTTATTTCTGTCTTTACTCCCACCAAATCTGTTTGTAGAGAGACTAATCCTGCCTGCAGGGAGACTAATCCTGACCCTATGGAATTTACTTTTTGGTGTATTTCTTTTACTGTTAGATCCTCCTTTTTGCCCTTTTCAGCAGCAGCCTTGTATATGTCTGAAAGCTGTGCAAGTCTCACATCAATGGAATCAAGCCTCTGATTAAGATTGCTTATGCGATAGACATATTCATCTATCTTTGAGGTGACCTGCTGGAGGCCGTCGCTTAAATTATCCATATCAGTCCTTAAATCAGCCTGATTTTTTCTGCTTGTTTCCAGAACCCTGTCTATATTGGAGAGAATCTTTTTGATGTCGGTCTGTTCTGTTCGTGTTTCTTCCACCACACCTGTCTTCTGGCTTATATTTTTTAATTCAACCGACAGCTTGCCAATTTCAGAATTTATTTTACCAAGCTCAGAATTTAATTTACCCATCTCTAAGTTTATCTCTTTTATGTTTTTCTGGAGGATGTCCATCTCTTTGGATGAGACACAAGCGGTTAAAAACAAAAAGCAGAATAGAAAGAAAAGAGGTTGAGAAGTTATGAAACTGATCTTGGTTTTATTCATGTATAGAAAAAATTAAAAAAGACGTAAGGAGAAATGGAGAGGTAAGAAGAAATGGAGAAAAAATCTTTAAAATTATTTTTTTAAAAAACTTATATTCCCCCTTTTTCCCAATTTCCCCATTTCTTCTTAATATTTTTGTTTTTGTTCTTACTTTGTAATAACAAGGAAGTGCGCTCTTCTGTTCTTTGCCCACGCATCCTCACTGTGATTAGGGTCTATAGGAAGTTCCTCACCGTAGCTTATTGTGTAAATTCTGTCGGCAGATATGCCTAAGGAAATTAAATATTTCTTTGTTGACATTGCCCTTCTCTCTCCGAGTGCGAGGTTGTATTCCGCAGTCCCCCTTTCATCGCAGTGTCCTTCTATCTGAATCTTTATATCAGGGTTTTTTTGCAGCCAGTCTGCATTTTTCTGTAGTGTCTCCCTTGTATCGGTTTTAATATCGGATTTATCAAAATCAAAATGTATATCCTCTAATTGAGGTGCTGCCTTTGTCTCAGCCTCCCTTGCTATCTGAGGCTTTATTTCACCCTCCGCTTCTTTTAGTTTTTCCTCCTCAATTCGCTTTCTCTCCTCTTCTGTTTTTAATCTTGCTTCCTCCCCAGCCTTTAATCTTGCCTCCTCTTCGGCCCTTTTCATCTCCTCTTCTTTTAATCTTTTTTCCTCTTCCTTTTTTAATTTTTTTTCTTCTTCAGCTTTTAATCTTGCCTCCTCGGCAGCCCTCTCATCTTCTTTCATTATTGCTGCCTGATCTACCTTTGCCTTCTTGGGTGCACATGAATTAATAAAAACAGATACTGAAAAGACAATAAACATGACAGCTAATAAATACTTCACATTATTCTTCACCATCTCAAACCTCCCTTCAAAAATAGTGGTTAGTGGTCAGTGGTCAGTTTGACAAACATTAGTCATCATTTTACTGATAACTACTCACTGTCCACTGATCACTGTTTACTCAATTCTTTGTGACCATGAAGGGCTGTATCCACCCCCCTCTAAATATATAATCCTCCTCTGGTCAGTTCCGTCTGAGTTCATTACATATATCTGATACTTTCCGTCTCTATTGGAACTGAAGGCTATATGCCTGCCGTCAGGAGACCATGCAGGATTCTGATTGTCACCTGTATCTGATGTCAACTGATGGACTTTATTGTTGACCAAATCTATCACAAAAATATTAAATTGTCCACCATTGAGAGAGGAATAGGCTATCTTATTTCCATCAGGGGACCATGATGACTGGTCATTGTAACTCCCCTGATATGTGAGCCTTCTTAAGTTTGCCCCGTCAGACCCCATTATGTAGATTTGAGGGCTTCCAGCCCTGTCTGAAGTAAAGGCAATCTCCATTTCATTCGGAGACCATGCAGGGGATGTATCAATACTTCTGGAATTAGTCAATCGCAACAAATTTCTCCCATTCGTATCCATTGTATAAATTTCTGCATTACCGTCCTTGCTTAGCGATACGGCAAGCCTCTTTCCATCCGGAGACCATGTGGCAGGTGCGTTTATCCCGGGGAATATTGAGACCGGAGTCTTTTTGCCATCTGCAACATTTATCAAATAGAGGTCAGGGTTTCTGTATCTGAAGGTTGCATATATGATGCTCTTCCCGTCAGGCGACCATTTTGGGAAGAGAGAGATTGATTTATCATCTGTAATTTTACGAATATTCTGGCCGTCATAATCAGATGTGTATACCTCCTTATTTCCTGTTGCCTTTGAGATAAAGGTGAGCATGGTCATGGCGACCCCCTTCTCTCCTGTAAATCGGTAGGTTATTTCATCGGAGAATTTATGGAGCATCTGCCTGAATGTAGTCCTGTCGCCGCTATACTTGTAACCGATAATCTGCTCCCCCCTTTTGAGGTCATACAGCCTGCATTCAATATTGATTTCCCCCCCCTCTATATTTATATTCCCCTTTGCAAGGGTCTCTGCCCCTAAGGATGTCCACGCATTAAAATTTATTTTGCCTGTCTTTTTATCCTTTGTATTTACTTCCTTTAAAATATCCCTGTTCTCTATTGCCTTGAAAAAGCCCGAATTGTTCAGGTCGTCCATTAAAATCTCTGCACTTTTTCGGGAGAAATTTTCCCTGTCTATTGCCCCTTCCTGAAATGAAAAATCAGGAATGGCAATCCTTATCTTTGCCCCCCCTGCCTTCGTAATACTTAAATATACATCAGAGGTATCGGCAGAGACAGAATTCAGAAGACAGAAGACAGAAGACAGAAGACAGACGGAGAAAAAAAAGGATTTTATTCTGACTTCTGACTTCTGTCTTCTGAATTCTGATTTTTTATCCATTTTTCTTGTATTCAAATCCAAAGTGAATTATGAGATAGTCCTCTCCAAAATCTTTTGGCAGCGGCGGGAGAGGGGCGGAAGATAATACAGCCCTGAGGGCGGAGTTGTCAAAGGGAGGGAAGCCTGATGACCTTTCAATCTCTGCCCTTTCTATCCTCCCATTTCTCAAAATTTTAAATTTTATTATAACCTTATTAATCTCTCCTGAAAGAATTTCCACTTCAAGTGTGCTCCATCTGTTCTCAATTTTATTCTTAATGCCGATTAAATACCACTCATAGGGAAACTCCTTTGTGTCCAGAGAAATATCGCCTACCGGCGGCGAAATAGATGCAACAGCTTCATCTGTTTTTTTAATTGATAGAGGGGATTGAACAGGTGGAGGTATATATGCCTCCTCTCGTTTTTTTGCTGTTTCCTTCATCTTATCACGGACAGTAATTGATTCAGTCTCTTTTTTCTTTTGAACCGACTCCCTCTCTTTCTTTTTGGATTTTTCTTTTAAATCTTTCTGTTTCTTTTTTACTGGAGCGGCTTTGATTTCTTCAGGTTTTGTAATAATCGGCTCAGGTGGCTTGACAGGCTCTTCTATTGCAGGTGCCAGCCGGGGAATTATTGCAGGCTCTGCAGGTGCTACTGCAACATCCTGAATTGGGCTCTGGACAGCCTTCTTCCTTTTCGGAAGCTCAACTAATGTAACCTTATAAGAGGTAATATAACTCCTCTTTTTTTCAGAAAGAAGCCCTGGTGAAAAAAGGAGGATGCCTATTATCATGAGATGAAAGAACAGTGAAAATATAAATGACTTTCCCGTTTCAAATGGAGTATCAATCTCAGTTATCTTTATCCTGTAATGAGTAACCATAATAAGCTGTTTGAACCGTTTAAACCGCTACTCTGTTGCCTCTGTTACCATATTAATCTTATCAATTCCTGCATTTTTTATCTTTGACATGATTTTTACTACAAATCCATAGGAGAGTTCTTTGTCTGCCCTTAAAAATATCTCTTTATCAGGTTTTAATGAGTATGTATCTTTCAGGACTGATTCTATTTCATCCATTGATATTCTTTTTTCATTAAAATATATTTCTTCCCCTTTGTTGACAGTGATAGCTGACCTTTCAATTGCCTCAACATCCTTTGCCGGTTCTTTCGGAAGGTCAACATCAATACCTTTTTCTAACAGGGGGGTTGTTACCATGAATATTACCAAGAGGACAAGCATTACATCTACAAATGGGGTGACATTTATCTCCGAAAGGGTAGTTGTTATCCTTCTTTTATTCAGTTCAGGCATAAAAGCATTTAGAACACGAATTACACGAATATACAAATGGCACGAATAGGAAGTAAATCAAAACCAAATTATTTTCTCTATGAATTAATTCGTGTAATTCGTCCATTCGTGTCATTTGTGTTCAGGCATTTTGTTCTCATTTCTTTAAGAAATTCTTCTCAATCAATAAGAGAAAATCAAGTGTGAAGTTATCCATCTCGTTTGCTGTGACCCTTACCCTGTTTACAAAATGATTATAAAAGATGACAGCAGGAACTGCAGCGGCAAGCCCGGCGGCAGTGGCAATTAATGCCTCTGATATTCCAGGGGCAACAACGGATATACTTGCCGAGCCCTTTACCCCTATTCCCTGAAAGGCTGTCATTACCCCCCAGACTGTTCCAAAGAGACCTATGAATGGGGTGGTGCTTCCTGTTGTTGCAAGAAAGGTAAGTGATTTTTCCAGCCGTGTTATCTCCTGCAATGTTATCTGAGAAAGCATCCTATTGATTCTGTCAAGACTTTCTATTACAACCTTTTTTCCTTCAGGCGACTGCCCATCTGGAGCAGATGCCTTTGCACTTGTTACCAATTCGTTATATCCTGCTATAAAGAGTTTTGCCACAGGGCTATTTTTTAAGTTCTTGCCTACTGCATATATGTTTGCAAGATTACCCTTTTTTGAATATGTCTCGTAAAATTTTTCTGTCTCCCTTCTGGACTGTCTTAATATCTTGAACTTCTTTATAATTATAGCCCATGAAATTATAGAAAATAGCATCAGTATCAATAATACTGCCTTTCCCACAGGTCCAGCATGGGCAATCATTTCATAGATACTTCCTTTAAAACCGTAATCAAATATTGACATAGTTATAATTAAGGCTGAGGTTAAGGTTTAGGTTCAGAAAATCTCAGCCTCAACCTTGACCTTAACCTTTTAATCATTAATCTCGTATATCAGTGCAGTTTCATCGCAAGATGGAAACTTCGGGCATTTTACACAATCTCCCCATATCTTGTGGGGGAACTGTGCCTTATCAACTATCTTAAATCCCATCTTTTCAAAAAATTTAGGCACATAGGTGAGTGTAAATACCTTTTTAATGCCCAGTTCCTTTGCCTCTCTCATACATTCCCTGACGAGTTCAGACCCTATACCCTTTCTGCTGTTCTTCTCCTTTACCGCCAGAGACCTTATCTCTGCAAGGTCCTCCCAGTCAATATGGAGTGACGAGACCGCTATGATCTCGCCATCTATTTCATATACTATAAAATCCCTGATATTCTCATAGAGTTCATTTATTGAACGATAGAGCATCTCACCCCTGTCTGCATAAAAATTTATTATAGAGATAATCTCCTTCGCATCTTTAATCAATGCCTTTCTTATCATTTGTCCTCATTCCTTATTATAGGAAATTATGAAAGTAACCACAAGATTTCACAAGATGGACACAAGATAACGAGGAGAAATGGCTAAGAATAAGATTTTAAAATCTGTGTTAATCTGTGTAATCTGTGGTTTCATTAGTTTTTTTGTTTAAATTCTCCTTTAAAATATTTTACCATAAAAAATGTAGAGTCAATATATACTCTCTGATTTTTATTGTCAATGAAATGTATGAGTTAGAAAATCTTAATCTGTAATCAGAACAAAAACATTCCACAAAGACATCAAGATACGAAACACAAAGATAACCCCTCACCCACCCTCCCCTTTGTAAGGGGAGGGAAAGGGTGGAGTAGTTCTTTGTGCCTTTGTGTCTTGGTGGTTAATAATTTCCTATACATTAAAAAAACATTAAAAAACTCTTGACAAAATATTTTATGGTGGTATATTTCCCCCATTAAATAAAGATGTAAGTTGCAAGATTCAAGATTCAAGATTTTACTTGAAACTTGCAGCATGCAACTTGAAACATTAGATTTAGGAGGGCTTACCTATGCCAAACCTTACTCCTGAACCTGCCGAAGAGTCAATCGGCACGAACCTTGCTCAGCCAGCCAGTCAGTCAGTCAGTCAGTTTTAACCACTAATATAAAATCTTTTCTTTTCTCTCCCTTTCTCCCATTCTCCCCATCGCCCCTTCTCCTTTTCTTACTTCTTACTTCCTACTTCTTACTGCTTTTAAGCGGCTGTTCCTCTGCTCCCAAAAAGACCGCACAAGTCCAACTCATAGAATCAGGACTCTACCGCAACTACCAAAACTCCGTTTCGCCTGCCGAACTCCTCAATCCCCTCAAAAAGACAGACACAATCTACACACAAGACACACAAGCAGTCATATGGGTAAAACTAAAAGACATAGAAGGGAGTCATACATTAAGATGGGACTGGATTTCCCCTGACAAAAATATCTATTTCAAGACACAAGACTTTGAAATCAACCTTGACACCAAAAAGCACAATATGAATACCTCAGTCCATAGAATAGGCATAAGAGGAGAAAAGGCAGAAAAACTCACAGGAGAATGGCAGGTCAATGTATATCTTGATAACTATCTCGCCGCCTCCAGACACTTTAACCTATTACCCGGCATAGGGGACATAGACTCATACATAACAAAAGGTCCAGAAAACAGTATCAAACAGGATAAAACAAAATGGGCTATCCTCATAGGCATAGAAAAATACAGGAATACCACCCCTGCCACATACTCCTCCCATGATGCCCTTCTAATGAAAGAATACCTCAGTAAATTTGCAGGAATCCCCGAAGAAAATATCTTTCTCATAACAGATGACCATGCAACAAAGACAGAGATGGAGATACTATTACAGGACAGGCTCAAGAAGCTAATAAAAGAAGGAGATAAAAGAAGGAGATACAATCTATTTCTACTATGCAGGACACGGAATCCCTGATGTAGAAAACCAGACCCCCTATATCCTTCCCTATGACGGCAATCCTGACAATCCCAAGATGAGCGGTTATCCATTAGATAGACTCTACAATGACCTAAAAGACCTCACGGCAAAGAATATCTATCTCTTTATAGATGCCTGTTTCTCTGGCATAGCAGGGAGAGAGGAGAAAGAGAAAATACTCCTTGCAGGGAGTCGTCCCGGGACACTCATAGTCAAAGACCCTGTCATAGCATCGGAAAAAATAGCCTTACTCGCAGCATCGAGAGAAAACCAAATCAGCAACTTCTACAAAGAAGAAGAGCATGGCTTATTCACCTACTATCTATTAAAAGGTCTCATAGGAGAAGCTGACATAAATAGGGATAACAAGATTAACATAGAAGAGCTCTACAGTTATGTATCTAACAATGTAGAATCAACCTCAAGAAGGCTCTTTGGTATGAACCGCTATCAAGTGCCAGTCCTTAAACCAAGCCCTGTAGGAAGGGAGATAAATCCCATATTGGTAAATCTGGAATAATCTCCTGCTTAAATCCCCTTAATAAAGGGGGTTGTGAGAGGTAGCCGCAGGCTTTATGCCTGCGTTAATTCACGCAACCATAAAGGTTGCGACTACCGTTTTTTCTTTTTTATGAATTATTTTAAGCTTTTTATTTTTTTCTCTGTACCTCTGTGTCTCTATGGTGCATTTCCCCCCTTTGTAAAGGGGGGCGAGGGGGGATTTGCCTTTGCCTCTGACTGCAACTGGGTAGAAAGCACAGGTGA
>JACRGN010000232.1 GCA_016234205.1 Nitrospinota bacterium
GGAGGTAACCACATTAATCTTATACCCGAGATGCCCCATCAAACCCATTGTCCAGATAATGCTCAATATCATTATGGCTGTGGGGATGAGGACACCCCTGAGCCTTCTGAAAGATATGGAGAAACCTGTTAGGATGAGAAGAAGGGCAAAGGGCATTAAACGATTCATGTCATGCTGAATTCCACGGTCAATCTCGTAATCTCCAATAGGGTCGCCTGTAAAATAGAACTTTTCAGGTCCTTCAAACCTCTTTGCCAATGAGTAAAGGTCTTCAACAAGCTTATCCTTTTCCTTTCCATTTATTTTCTCCATACTCGCAATTATCATAGTCAGGGTTTCATCCTTAGAGACAAGCCGCCCATAAAACATATCATTCCCCTGAACATCTTTCCTCAACTGCTCTGTTTCTTGCTCTGTCTGTGGGACATCCTTCATAAAAACCCCCACCTCCAGTCCCCAATCACGTCCCTTTATATTATTGGCAGTTGCAATGCTTATCACCTCATCCTCTATTATCCCATTCAGGTGTTTTATCTCATAAGATAAATCTTTTACCTTTTGCAGTGTGGAGGGATTGTATATTGTCGGCGTCCTCTCGATTCCTATGAACAATAAATACTTTGTTCCAAAGACCTCTTGAAAATATCTCTTAGTCTGCACAAGAGGGTCCTTTGCAGGCAGGTCGTCGCCAAACTCGCTGGCAACCTCAAGCTTGCTTATCCCGTAGGCAAAAAATATAGTTAGGACGATTGTTATAGAAATAATTATTTTTGGATACCTCATTACAATAGCTGAGAAAAAATTACTCACTGTCTTCATTTCATACCCTCCTTTATCTAAACTGACCAGTCAGTATGTTTTATGGTATAAAAAAAGTAAAGTTTTAACCCCCTTTTCTTTATTTTGCAATCCCTTCAAAAAATGCAGATATTGCCGTATGCCAGATTTTTTTTACATTTAGAGTCTTATCAATGGAATAGGCGATAATAATTCCATCAAATATAGCTAATAAGGCAATGGATAATTCCTTAACATTAACATCGGGTTTAATTTCCCCCTTCTTGATTCCCGATTTTATCAGATTTGAAACTGTCTCCTGCCATATCTTATGCACCTCATACTGTGATCTTTTCACTTGCTCATTTTCATCAGTCAATGCCCAGAATTCAAAGGACATTTTACATTGCTCCGGCTCATTTATCAGCGATTCAAGAATCTTATCCCCTGTCTTTAATGCAAGCTCCTTGATTGACATATTTTGATCTGCAAAATGACTTAGAATTTGAAGGTGTTCATCACACTGCTGCCTGCACATAGCAGTTAGAATCTCATCCTTGCTTTTGAAATACCAGTAGAGCGCACCTTTGCTTAACCCTGCCTCTGATGCAATGTCGTCCATTGTTGTCTGGTGATAGCCCTGTCGGGATATGCATCTGATTGCAGACTCCAATATCTGTTGTCTTCTTATTTCCCCTGTTTCTCTCTTCGCCATATAAACTCCAAACTAACTGGTCAGTATATAGTATAAAACAAAAATACTTCTTGTCAAGCCTTTTTTTAGGTTAGAATAAAGCACTTGAAGTTGGTTGTTACTTATAGTTTGTTATGAATAAAAAGGAGGTGTATCATGCTGTATTTCATTTTTAGAATCATGTTTTTTGTTTTATTGAATGTAGCTATTCTGTATCAATTAGCAGTGGCAGATGAAGCAGAATGCAAAGAATGCCATCAAGATGTTTATGCTGAAATATCGACTTATGCATTCAAGCACTATGATAATCTGATCAATGAATGTAAGGGATGTCATTTCTCTGTCAGGGGCGGTGGATATAAAAAAGAGGATAAATGGGAAAGTGTCTCTCTTGCCGATTATGGAAGGGAGCATCTGGCACTCCTGAAAAATCTATCAATGGACAGCACATATCAGATTAAGGTTAATCTGATGGATAAAAGGGGGAGGGAAAAGGAATCTGACACACTCTCCTTTATTCCAAATACAATCTCAGAATTCTTGACAGACGATGAAATCCCACCTGTTATAAGCATGGTGGAGGTAAAACAGGTGGGGCATACGGCAATATCTGCAAGTGCAGAGATAAGATTTGAGACAGATGAATTTTCAGATTCAACGGTGGAATACGGAACTACAGAAGATTATGGGAAGTCCGTATATAGTGGTCTTCCTAATAAAAGGCATGCTGTAAGTCTTAATGGTCTTGACCATAAAAAGGTTTACCACTACAGGGTCATATCAAGTGATTTATTTGGAAATAGGAGAGTTTCAAAGGATAACACCTTTGATACAACAAAGGCATTTAGTCATATTTCCGGAGAAGAAAAGCAAAAGGAAGATGATAATGCCAAACCGGATTTTCAAACAATAAGGATATTAAAGCTTAAACCGAAAGAAGATAAATTAAAGGAGAGTTTAAAGGATGCTGTAAAGAGAGCGGCTATGGATGATATTGTGGCTGTTTACTTTACTGCATCCACTGAGACTGCCTCTGTCGTTGAGTATATGAAGAAGGGGGGTGAAAGCAATTATGAAAAGAAGAAACATGGCGAAGGAGGTTTAAAGAGTTTGCTGGAGACAGGAATTAATACATGCGTGGAGAGATGTCACGACCGCAGGGTAGCGCATCCTGTTAATGTGGCAGTTGGAAGAAATATGAGAGCACCGGATGAGTTGCCAGTTGTGGATGGGAAAATTATTATCTGTGCAACCTGTCATCTGCCTCACGGCAGTAAATTAAGGCATCTGGCGCGTATGGATTTTAACAAACTATGTGTTCTATGCCACACAGATAGATAAATAGGGCTTAACATGCATATCTGTCGATTGATAAGGGATGGTTTTAATGATGGTTTTTACAATATGGCAGTGGATGAAGCTGTTGCCGATGCAGTAGAAAAGGGAGCCTCACCGTCAACTTTGAGGCTCTATGGCTGGAAATCTCCCACACTTTCTATCGGTTATTCACAGAGGACAGATAAAAAAATTGATACTGGATATTGCAGGAAAAATAAAATAGATATTGTCTTAAGACCTACAGGTGGTAGGGCTGTCCTTCATGATAAAGAAGTTACATATAGCCTTGCGTCTCCAAAAAATAATCCACTCTTTCCTGATAATATCTCAGGGACATACAGAGTTATAGGCGAAGCCCTATCAAAGGGTCTATCCTTTCTTGGAATTGATGCAAATTCAAATTCGGCATTCCGCATTCCGCATTCCGAATTCCGAAATCCTTCCTGTTTTGCTACTACCTCTCAATATGAAATTACAGTTGATGGAAAAAAACTGATTGGCAGCGCCCAGAGGAGATTTGAAAACTCATTTCTCCAGCACGGCTCAATACCTTTAGAGAATCACCATGATAAGCTTGCCCTATGTCTGGGTTTTAAAGAAGGGCATAAAAGCAAGAAATTTGTAAAGTTACTGAAAGAAAAGTCAATTGCCCTTAATGAGTTAAATGGGAGGGTATTTTCCTATGATGAAGTAATAGATGCCTTTATAAAGGGTTTTGAAGATGTATTTAAACCTGTCCCTGAAGATAGTAATCAGGGAATACAATTTAAAATATCCCCTCTTACAGAATATGAATTAAAACTGGCAAAGAAACTTTATGAAAGGAAAATTACTTCTCCATGAAGTGTTTTTTTATTGAAATTACCTTTTTGCAAAGACCCTCTGGGTTTTCTGCAATTACTCTTACCATCGGCTCTTTCCCAATATCGCCAAGGTCATAGATTATGTCGGGGACAAAGCCTGATTCTTTGATAACCTTCTCTACTCCCCATTGGAGAGATGAACCCTCCTTTAATTTTGATTCTTCTGGCTCATCACTTCTATTAAAGGAAGCGATTTTAAAATTTAATTTCTGGCAGGCTTTAATTATTTCAATGGAGTATTTTATATTCATTACTGCCCTCTTTGTAGTGTCAAATTTTATTGTGGTCAGGACAATACTTGCTATATGTCTTGATACTCCAAAGTTGGGTCTTGATACAGTAATTATGTCATCTCCATATTTAATAATCCTGCCGGGGATTGCCATTACATCCTCAAATCCCTTTGCATCAGAGAGGGCAACTGCCATATTTGATTGAACCTCAGGAATCAATATCCCTATCTTTGCCTCTTTTAATTTTTCTATTGCAATCTCTATATCCTGCAATAACCGATATTTTTCTGCATCTCTGTAAAGTGAAGCAATAGGATTTGTCGGTCCCCTGCCTTTTCCAATCTCAATAGAATTTTTTATAGCCTCTGTTATAAAATCCTTTGCATTTTTCACTGCATCGTGCAATTTATAACCCTTTGCCAGTTCTGAGGCAATGGCTGCTGAATATGTGCATCCAGTCCCATGGGTGTTTTTTGTATCTATCCTATCGGATTCAAATATAAAAAACTCTCCACCTGTATAAAGTATATCCACCGCTTTCCCCCTTAAATGCCCGCCTTTTACAAGAACATCTGCCCCAACTCTTTTCTTTATTTTCTTACCAGCCTTCTTCATATCTTCTATACCCTTTATTTTTATGCCTGAAAGAAATTCTGCCTCAGGTATATTTGGTGTAATAAGGGTTGATAAGGGAAGGAGTTTTTCAATAAGGGTATTTCTTGCATCGGGTCTTAAAAGAGCATCGCCGCTCTTTGCATACATAACAGGGTCAATGACAAGGTTTGGTATTTTATATTTTTTAACCTTTGATGCAACTGCTTCAATTATTGCAGAACTGCTCAACATCCCCGTCTTGACAGCATCAACGCCAATATCACTTACAACCGAGTCTATCTGGAGTGCTACGAATTCAGGGGGGAGGTCATGGATACTTTGAACACCTATAGTATTCTGGGCAGTAATGGATGTGATAGCTGACATACCATAGACACCGAGGGCTGAGAAGGTCTTTAAGTCTGCCTGTATCCCAGCCCCTCCGCCCGAATCAGAGCCAGCAATAGTAAGAACCTTTTTCATGGGGAATTTTCCCAGATATGAGCAGTCAGTTTATGGCTGTGAAAGTTCATATTTAACAAGCAAGAGTCTGTCAAGAGTCAGATGTCGAGAAACATTGAGATTTCTATTCCGATAACCA
>JACRGN010000233.1 GCA_016234205.1 Nitrospinota bacterium
CCATGAACCGCCGCGAATAACTCGGGACTGACCACTGTTTACACCTTCAGGATTATTTTTAGGACTCTTCCTGTAATAATCATCGGCATACCAATCGCTGCACCACTCCCATACATTGCCCATCATGTCGTATAATCCAAAGGCATTCGCTTGAAATCTCCCAACTGGTGAGGCAAATGCATAGCCGTCGTCACACTCATGCTTGTCGTTCCAGCTACTGCCACCTGGTAATTTAGTACGGTCTGCAACATTGGCATATCTGCATGCTTCCTCTTTGCTGTTGCCCCAGTAGTTTCTTCCTGTTGTCCCCCCTCTTGCCGCATATTCCCATTCGGCTTCGGTAGGCAGGCGGTAGTTTTTACCGCTTTTTCTTCCCATCCATTCTATAAATGCCTTTGCGTCATTCCAGCTTATGCAGGCTACAGGGTGATTGTCTTCGTTTTCCTGATATTTATTCGGTCTTTTCCAGCTCGCCCATTCCCGCCAGTTCCATTGTTTTTCCTTATCATCCTGGTCATACGCAAAACAACCATTTACACCGCCGGTGTTCTTTTCGGCATCCGTCCTGTAGCCTGTAGCATTTACAAACCCCCTGAACTCACCCACCGTTACCTCATATTTCCCCATGTAAAAATCATCAACACAGACTTCATGCATAGGTTTTTCATCACTTTCCCCATCTCCAAAGGTATCACCCATCTGATAACAGCCTCCCTTTACAAAGATAAGCTCCATGCCTGTAACAGTGTCTCGTGTGTCCCCTACTACAGTCGCCATTGCAACTTTCTGCCATTTCTCTATCTCCTGTCTTGCCTTCTGCCTCATACTCTCATCTTCGCTTGAATATGGGTTATCTTCTGTGAAGGAATTTAAGAATTTGCTCCATGCGGCTATCTTTAGGTCTTTCTCTATATCCCTCTTTTGATATTCAGCCACTTGATTGAATGCGCCCTGCATCTTATTAAGTGTATTGCCCCATGCGGCTTTATTATCTTCAATCTGTTTAGCCTTCTTATCCAGATCTTCAAGGGAGAAATCCGACTTTGGCGCCTCTTTAACATTAATCTCCGGTTCAACAACCCCCTCCATTCCCCCTTTATTAAGGGGGAGTAAGGGGATAGACGCCAATTTAAATATAAAATCCCCTCCGTCATGTCCTGAATTTTTTATATCGTTATATTCAGGCACCTGGTCTGATTTGCCTGCAACACTTGATTTTACCCGTCCATGAAACAATTCTTCTGCTGTGAATATACCTTTGTCCGCCTCTTTTAATGCCCTTAAAAATGCATCCGCAAAGACAGAGTGTCCGCTTCCCCCTTCATCTGCTACAGGCTCATTCCCTCCACTTGCCATGAGGGTTCTTGAAGGACGCTCCACACCTTTTTTATAAATTCTTCCCTCTCGCCTGCCTTTGACAGGTCGCCCGATACTGCCCTCGTTAGTGTCCCCGAATAGCAGGAGTCTGATACTATAAGGATATGTCTTGATGTGATTCTCTTTATGCTGGAGGTTATATCATCTGCTATAATCCAATTTGATGGGCTGTCACTTTTAGCATCCACAGGAAGCCAGTATGCCTTTCCGACTTCCTTCTCAAATACCCCATGTCCTGCATAATAAATTAAAAGATTGTCATTTTTCCCAATCTTCCTGAAGTCATTCAGAGTGTCTAATATATCGCCCCTCGTTGCATCAATGAGAAGTTTTGTCTGAAAGCCATACTGATTCTTTAATATCTCATCCACTGATTTTGCATCTGCTATGGCTGTCTTTAGCTTTGTGATGTATTTGTAGTTGTTGTTGCCGATAATAATGGCATGGTATTTTGCATTGAGCAATGCAGGGTCTAACCCTTTCTTTGCCTCTACTGAAAGGTCTCTCTTTGGCTTTACTGTAACACTCCTCTCTTCTGATTGAACGGTAGGCAGAAAAAATAGAAGAAAGGTAAGGAATATAAGGAAGGTTAATGAGAACTTTTTCATAATGCACCTCCTTGAATTAGATTCTTCCCCTTCGCTACGCTCTGGGTCAGAATGACACCCTCTACACTGTCATTCTGAGGGCAAAACCCGAAGAATCTCATCATTTAAAAGAAAAATATCATAAATATCTGTAATAATCAAGTGGAAGAATGTTTGCTCAGGGTGACACAAAGAGGGGGTTTTTCAACAACCTGTTACTTCTTCTGTTCTTCGGTTGGCTGTTTTTGAGGCTTTCTCTTTACTAACTGCTCACTGATTTGAACAGCAATGGCTGGATTTATATTACCAAGAATCTTGGCGACACTCTTTCCCTTCATCCTTGACAATACCTGTATTGTAATATCCCTATCAAGTCTTTCAACCTGTGCAGCCGCTTCGGCAGGAGGCATTGAGCTATATACCTTTACAAGGTGGTTTATACTCTTTTCCTCCAAATCCTTTCTCAATATTATCAGTTTTTCCATATCAACCTTGATTGATTCAAGTTCAGCCAGCTTCTGCTGAATATTCTGCTGAATCATATTCAACTGCTCCTCTTTCATCTTAATCTCTTCTTCCTTTTTTGACAGTTCCTCTCTCTTTTTCTCAAAAGATTTTAGAAGTTCAAGGTCAAGCTCTGACTGGGGCTCTATTTTCTTTTCTGCAGAAGGTGTTTCAGTCTTTTGCTGTGCATGGGATACGGTAACAAAAGATACTTTCTGAAGTGAAGAATCCATCCGCTTTATAATATATTTTAAATCAGCCATGTCATTCAGCCCGCTTAAGAATATAGTCAAGCCGAGCTTCATTGATATAATCGTTACAAAAATTATTCCGATTTTTTTATCTGCCATACATATCCCGTGTAAACCTATTAACAGCTATCTCGTCAAGAAGCCTCTGCTCTTTAAGATTAATTTCTCTCGTATACTCTCTATATCCCCTCTCCTTTATAACCTCCAATATTTTTCTATTTTTCATGGCATCAATCACTTCAACAAGCTTTTTATCAACCCTCTCCCTGCACTTTTTTATGATATCACCATGGTTTTTTATTTTTAATTCCAATCCATTTAGATATGAAAAGTAAAGTTTAATATCTTCTATCTGTAAAGTTACCCCTCCCTTTTGCAGACTGCCTAAATCGTTTATGTGACTATCTTTTTCAAATATCATCATCTTGAGCCTATCTTCCTCAAGGGATAACTGTCTCCTGAGTTCCGATAATTCTTTCAGGAGATTTTCCTCTATAGTTCTTCTATAATTTAAAACTGATTCAAGTCTGAAGCGAAACATAGATTTAGTTAAATAATTCTCCTAATGATTTTATACTCCCGTTAAAATCTGCTCTCTCCTCTATCCCCTGAATTAGATATCTATTTATCCTGTCAATCATATCTATAGCATAATCAATCTTTGGATTACTCCCCTTTACATAGGCACCAATGTTTATCAGGTCTTCAGCCTCTTTATATATAGCAATAACCTCTCGCAGCTTTTTTGAGAGTTCCAGATGCTCAGGAGATACTACATCTATCATCACCCTGCTTACACTATTCAGTATATCTATTGCCGGATAGTGATTATGTGCAGCGAGATTCCTTGATAAGACAATATGCCCGTCAAGTATTGCCCTTGTTGAATCTGATATCGGCTCGCTCAAGTCATCCCCTTCCACAAGGACTGCATATAGGCCTGTGATGCTCCCCTTGTCAGAGGATGTCCCTGCCCTCTCAAGCAGCTTTGGAAGAGTTGCAAATACGGATGGTGTATACCCCTTTGTTGTTGGCGGCTCACCTATTGCAAGCCCAACTTCCCTCTGTGCCATTGCAAATCTTGTAACTGAATCCATCATCAAGATTACATCCATACCCTTTCCCCTGAAATATTCGGCTATGGCTGTGGCAATGAAGGCACCCCTCATCCTTATTAGGGGCGGCTGGTCTGAAGTGGCTGCTACTATAACTGACCTCTTCAGCCCCTCTTCTCCAAGATTCTTTTCAATAAAATCCCTTACCTCTCTCCCCCTCTCACCTATGAGTGCAATTACATTTACATCAGCCTTTGTATTTCTCGCTATCATTCCCATGAGGACACTTTTTCCGACGCCTGTTCCTGCCAAAATACCCAGCCTCTGTCCCTTACCGCATGTAAGTATTCCGTTAACTGCTCTTATACCGAGGTCAAGAGGCTCACTAATTCTCCTTCTCTTTAAAGGATTAATCGGTATGGCATATATAGGCTGGTCAACCCCTGTGTGAATCATGCCCTTTTCATCAATAGGATTTCCAAGACCATCTATCACCCTCCCCAGCATCTCATCAGATACCTTTATACTTGCCCTCTCCCTCTTAGCAACTATAAGACTCTCCGGCCCAATCCCTCTCGTATCACCAAGCGGCATCAGGAGAATACTGCTGTCCCTGAATCCTACTACCTCTGCACCTATCGGCGGGAGTTTGCCCTTTGGATATATATCACATAAACCGCCAATAGATGAGTCAGGGCCATTTCCTTCAATCACCAAACCGACTACACGGTTTACCTTTCCGTTGACCCTTATTGGATTAATCTCATCCAATGCGTGATAATATTTTTTAAAATTAATGGCTGGAATCATAAATCAGTAAACAGTGAACAATGAACAGTAATTATTTACCGGTCACTGACCACTCACCACTGTTTTCAGGGCATGCTCTATAGCCTCTGTCTGCTGTTCAATCCTTGCATCTATACTTCCATAATTTGTCTCAACTATACATCCGCCCCTTCCGACCGATATATCACCCTCAACGGTAATATTCTTAACCCCTTCAATTAAACTGCTGATATCCGCTTTTATCTCTTTTGCCAACTCTAAATCTTCTGGATTTACCTTTACCTTTATCTCTTCCTTACTAACTACACTGCTTATAGCCGCCCTTATTGTATTTAAAACTGTATCCCTATCTGTAGTAACTTCCTTATGAATTACCTTTTTAGAAACTGCAAGAATAAGTTCTAACATCTCTGACTCTATTGACCTATAAATCTCCTCCTTAACCCTGCCTATCTCTAATAGTTCCTTTTTAACTGTTTCTATAAGCGGCTCAACAACCTTTTTCCCTTCTTCCAGTCCCTTTCTCTTGCCTTCTTCAAACCCCTTTTTATATGCCGCCTTTTCAATCTGTTCAGCCTTAATCTTCGCCTCTTCTAATATATGCTCTCCCTCTTTCTTTACCGAAGCCTCCTTATCCTTTTTAAAATCACGTGCAAAACCGCCAACTTCAAAATCACCCTTCTTTTCGCCTTGTACTGCCCTATTAAAACGTGTCTCTTTCACCGATTCATTACCAATCTTCCCGATAAGCTCTATATTCTTAAACTGAAAATTTTTAAAGAAATCTTTTTTATTTTCTTCTTCCGATTTTAGTATCATAAAATAAGATTAAACAAGTTCCTCTCCTGCCCCGCCAATTACTATCTTCCCCTCTTCCTCTAACTTCTTGGCAATCTTTAATATGTTCTGCTGAGCCTTTTCTACCTCGCTGAGTTTTAGCGGACCTAAAGCCTCTAAATCCTCCTTCATCATAGTTGCAGCCCTCTCTGACATGTTTGCAAATATCTTTGTCCTCAGAGGCTCACTTGCAGTTTTCAATGCAATAAGGAGGTCCTGACTGCTTACATCTTTAAGAATTGTCTGCATACCCCTGTCGTCAACCTTAATCAGGTCTTCAAACACAAACATCAGCTTTCTTATCTCCTCTGCCAGGTCGGGATTGCTTCCCTCTATCTCCGATATAACCCGGGCCTCAGTGGTATGGTCTAACTGGTTTAGAATCTCGGCAACAGAAGCCACTCCACCTATCTTACTCCCCTCCACCGCACCTGCACTCCTGAACTCTGCCGCCAATGCCTCATCCAGTTCCTTAATCACTCCGGGTGGAATCCTTTCCAGTTTTGCCATTCTGAATATTATCTCTGATTGAAATTTTTCAGGTAATTCTTTTAATACAGCACCGGCATGTGAAGGCTCAAGATGGGCTAAGATAATTGCACAGGTTTGAGGATGTTCATTTCTCATGAAATTTGCAATTGTCTTTGCATCAAGAATACGAATAGCATCCAACCCCCCGCCACCCTCCTCTTCACTCGGCAAAGCCAATCTCTCCATTACCTCCTGAACCCTCCACGGCTCCAATGCCTTTTCAAGAACCTTTTTTACATAATCCTTGCCACCCGATACAACCCCGCCTTCTCCTGAAGATGCCTCGCCATAGAATTCCTCTGATACCTTATCTATAACTTCAGATGTAATATTGCTCACCTTAGTCATATAACTACCAATCAACTGGATATCCCTATCATCAAAGTTCTTCAGAATCTTTGATGCCAGTTCCTCTCCGAGCGATATTAAAAGTGCTGCCGCCTTTTCAGGACCTGTAAGTTTTTCAGCCATTTATTATTTCCTCTCCCTCAGCCATTTTCTTAACATTTCTGCAGTCCTTTCTGGATGTTCAACTGCAAATTCATGGACTCTCTTTCTAAACTCTTCTTTTGAAACTTTTGGAGGCGGAGGTATTTCGCCGATTGCAGCCTCTATCTCCGCAACTGTCCTCGGCAACATCGCCGGTGCAGCAGCCTCTCTGCCGACTGTGGTTAATAACTGTAAAATTGGTTTTACTACAAATATAAATGCCAGAACTGCTACAATTCCTATTACTGAATATTTTATCACAGCCATCCAGAACTGTCTATTGGCCTCAGCCTTCATCTCCTTCTTTTCTTCCATTATATCTATTGTCTCAAAAGGAATATTTGTTACCTCAACCTTATCCCCTCTCTCCTGACTGAAACCGACGGCAGTCTTTACAATCTCTATATACTTCTTCATATCTTCAGGATTTCTCTGTATGTACTTCCTTTCCTCCTCACCCTTTGCCCCCTTTGCTTCCTCATATGAGCCGTCAACCATGACCGCCACTGACAATCTCTTAACCTTGCCTATAGGCTCAACCACCTTTTTAACAACTTTATTTATCTCATAGTTTATTGTCTCGCTGGTCTTCTGTGATTTTGGAGGAGTTCCTGCAGTCTGTGTCATAGGCATGGCACCCGGTATGTTTGACTGAACCCCTGGAATACCTCCCACTGAACCTGCACCCTGTGAACTCTCTTCTGTCCTCTGCTCACTCCTTGCAACCTGACTATCAGGGTCATAATTTTCCTCCATCCTCTCTACCTGCGAGTAATCCACATCTGCAGTCACCCTTACAATAGCCTTGTTTCTACCGAGGACATCCTCAAGCATTGTCTGAACCCTTGATTCCAATGTTTTTTCTAAATTTTGCTGATACTCCATTTGAGTTGAAGTAAGTTTGGCTGCCTGAGATGTATCTCTTCCGCCTGACAAGATATTACCGTGCATATCTACAACTGTTATATCTGCAGGGTCAAGCCCTTCAACGGCACTTGCGACAAGATGGACGATACCCTGAACCTGATTCTCTTTAAGCCTTTTACCTCCCTTAAGCTTTAAGATAACAGAGGCTGTAGTCCTTTTCTGATCTTCTTTAAATAAGACTTTTTCAGGCATTACTATATGAACCCTTGATTGCTCCACCTCTGCAAATTTATTTATAGTCCTTGCAAGCTCCCCTTGAATTGCCCTCTGATAATTGAGTTTCTGGACAAATTCCGTCATCCCAAAACTCGTCTTGTCAAATATCTCAAAACCGACACCACTACCCTGAGGCAGCCCCTCCCCTGCCAACTGCAATCTCATTTCATAAACATCCCTTGATGGAACCATTATTGAACTGCCATCGGCAGATATATTATATTGAATTCTCTTTTCTTTAAGTTTTGAAAGGATGGCAGATGCATCTTCTGAGGATAGATTTGAGTAAAGAAGCTGGAAATCCTGCTTTTGTGCCAGAAATATCATTACAATCATTGCTGTCAATATAATTCCGGCGGCAGCAAAAATTGCAATCCTTCTTCCAACTGGAATTTTTTCAAGAGCTTCCTTGAGCTGATTAAAAAATCTTTTTAAAGACTCAAACATAATACCCCCCCCAAATTAATTGAAGATTTTCTATTGACTATTGAAGATTGAAAAAAATCAATATTCCTCATTCCTCAAATAGTCAATTTTCAATCGTAAATCTTCAATTCCTACACCTGCATTCTCATGACTTCCTGATACGCCTCAATAATCTTATTCCTCACCTGCATCATAAGGCGGAAAGAGACACCTGCCTTTTCCATAGAAATCATTACATCATGGATATTCTCTGCCTTTCCCAGTGCTAAATCCTTTGTAGCCTTCTCCGCTTCATTTTGAAGCCTGTTGACCTCGCCTATAGACTCTTTCAAGACATCGCCAAAAGGTTTTTCTGCCTTTTCGTTACTTATCCCCTTCTTTCCTTCAAGAGAAAAATTTGAAATACCATCTATTCTTGATTTAATTCCTATTGTCTCCATTGTAACCATCCTTCGGAATGACAATTGACGAATGACGAATGACAAATAAAAAAATCGTCATTGGTCATTGGTCATTGGTCATTTTCTTATCTTCCCCCAATATCCAGTGCCTTCTGTGCCATAGACTTGGAGTTGCTGATTGCTGTTACATTTGCCTCATAAGCCCTCGTCGCTGAAAGCATATCAACCATTTCTTCCATAAGATTAATGTTTGGCATGGCAACATAACCATCAGGATTTGCATCCGGGTGGCTTGGGTCAAATACCATTTGAGGCTCCCTTTTATCTTCAACTACCTTCGTAACCTTAACCTCACTCACTGTCTGGGATTTCAATACATCATCAAAACCGCCAACTGGAACTGCGGTAAAGACCGGGCTCTTTTTCTTATAAGGACCCCCTTCAGGTGTCCTTGTAGTATTTATATTGGCGAGATTACTGGATACAACATCCATTCTCTTCTTCTGGGCTGTTAATCCTGATGCACTAACTTTTAAAGATGTAAACAAATCCATAAAACCCCCTAAATAATTTAGGATTTAAGATTTAGGATTTAAGATTTGAAATTTTAAAAAAATCCTAAATCAGAAATCATAAATCTAAAATCTTTTATTTGCTTCCTCCCTGGTCAATGACATACTTTAAACCTTCAAACTTCTTCAATACAAGCTGAGCAACAGCATCATACATAATTGTATTCTCTGCCATCTTTGTAACTTCCTTATCAATATCCACATTATTCCCGTCTATGCCTGAAGGCGAGTTATCAATATTTATCTCAGGTTTTATATCCTCAATATCCCTTACCCCTCCGGGGAGATGATTTTCATTAGTCTTTTTCAAACCCTTACCTGAATCACTATCAACTGCCGACCTCAATTGTTCTTCAAATGAAATATCAACAGATTTATAATTTGGTGTATCAATGTTTGCTATATTTGAAGATATAATATTGTGCCTCTCCGACCTTAAATCAAGAACTTTCTTAAAAATGTCTATATTCTCACCATAAATTTTTGAAATATCCATAATTAATCTCCAAAATTTCAATTTGCAATTATTAAATGCAAATAGGATGCCTAAACTAAAAATAAATATAAAGCCTGTAATTTCATAATGTTATAATTAGTCAACAGGCAAAATATTCCCCTTTTTCAAATTTTAGACTCCATTTTTTACAAATAAAGTCATTAATTTGACATAACAAACTTTAATAAGCCACTGAGACACAGAGGCACAGAGTTAAGACCTGAAGTTAAGAGATTGTGGGGTTAAGAGCTCTTTTTCTTACTCTGTGTCTCTGTGCCTCTGTGGTAAATTTTTATAATTTCCTATACATGAACAAACAGGAGGGTTTTGATTGGAAAAATCACAGTATAGCTATTTTGATATAATTATCTTCGTAAAATCAGCAAGTTGTCCATATAACCTTGATATATTGCTTAAGAGATTCAACCTATTTTCTCTTAAAGATTTATCATCAACCATTACCATAACTTTATCAAAAAACTTATCTACCGAACCTCTTATCTCGGCAATCTTTTTCATGGCATCAAGATACCTTTTTTCCTTAACCAATTTTTCCACATCACTTTTAATATTGATGAA
>JACRGN010000241.1 GCA_016234205.1 Nitrospinota bacterium
ATTTTAAAAATCATTTTATTGGTTTTAATACGGATAAAGTTTTTTTGCATTGAATAATCTGTGTAAATCCGTTTAAATCTGCGTAATCTGCGTTCTATTTTTTTTGGTTGTGGCTTTGCCACGCTGTGTTAATCTGTGTCCATCTGTGGTTTTATTAGGTTTTTGTTATTTTGAAGTCTGGATTCTGACTTCTGTCTTCTTAATTTTTTTATGGGAGGTATTATGGCAATAAAGGTTGGCATAAATGGTTTTGGAAGGATAGGTAGAAATCTCTTAAGGGCATCTCTGAATACAAAAGAGATAGATTTTGTTGCAGTGAACGATATAACTGATGCAAAGACACTTGCACATCTGCTCAAATACGATTCCATCTTAGGCAATCTGGATGCAAATGTAAAGGCACAGGGTGATACAATCTCAGTTAATGGGAAACCCCTTAAGGTATTGGCAGTATCTGACCCTTCACAGCTTCCATGGAAAGATTTGGGGGTTGACATCGTAGTGGAATCTACAGGTAGATTTACAGAGAAGGATGGGGCTTCAAAGCATCTGAATGCAGGGGCAAAGAAGGTTATTATATCTGCACCCGCAAAAAATGAGGATATTACCATTGTCCTTGGTGTAAATGAAAAGTCTTACGACCCTAAAAAGCATCATGTATTATCCAATGCCTCATGCACAACAAATTGTCTTGCTCCTGTGGCAAAGGTTCTTTTAGAAAATTTTGGAATAAAGAGAGGATTGATGACAACCATACACTCTTATACAAATGACCAGAAGATTCTTGACCTTCCTCATAAAGACTTAAGAAGGGCAAGGGCTGCTGCATTATCCATGATACCAACTACAACCGGTGCTGCAAAGGCAGTCTCTCTCGTCCTTCCGCAGTTAAAGGGGAAGCTTGACGGTATGGCAATAAGGGTTCCTACACCAAATGTTTCGGTGGTTGACCTTGTTGCTGAATTGGATAAGGATACCACTGCCGAAGAGGTGAATGCATCATTTAAAAAGGCTGCTGAAGGAGAACTTAAAGGTATCCTCCAGTACTGTGATAAGCCGTTGGTTTCTATAGATTTCAATGGGAATTCCAATTCGTCAATTGTAGATGCCCTTTCAACAAAGGTAATAGAGAAGAAAATGGTCAAGGTGCTTGCATGGTATGACAATGAATGGGGATACTCATGCAGGGTCAGGGATTTGATTTCATATATAGCAGGGAAGGGGATGTAAAAATGAGGGTGAGGTTAAGGCTAAGGTTAAGAAAATCCTAATCTTAACCTCAACCTAAACCTTAACCTTTTACTTGTTTTTTTGGGGGTTATATGAAAAAGCTAACTATAGAAGATGTGAAGTTAAAAGGGAAGAGATGCTTTATCCGTGTTGACTTCAATGTCCCTTTAGACCAGTTTGGAAATATAACCGATGATACAAGGATAAAGGCGGCACTCCCTACAATAAACTATGCCATTGATGAAGGGGCAAAGGTCATTCTTGCCTCCCACATGGGCAGACCAAAAGGAATTGTGTCTCCCAATTTCAGCATGAATCTGATTTCAAAGAGACTCATGAGACTCCTCGGTAAAAATGTAATTATGGCTGAAGACTGTGTTGGTGATGGCGTAAAAAAGGTGATAGATGAGATGAAGCCGGGGGATGTTCTACTCCTTGAAAATTTGAGGTTTCATAAAGAGGAAGAAAAGAATGATGATGGATTTTCAAAGAAACTATCAGAAATGGCAGATGTGTATATCAATGATGCCTTTGGCTCTGCCCACAGGGCACATTCATCCACCCATGGAATTACAAAATATGTCCCTCAGGCTGCGGCCGGTTTCCTTTTAAAAAAGGAGATAATGTATTTTGAAAAGTCAGTATCAAATCCAACCCGCCCCTTCGTTGCTATCCTCGGCGGCTCAAAGGCATCGGGCAAGATAGGGGTGCTTAATAATTTGGCAGACAAGGTCAATAAGGTAATAATTGGCGGTATGCTTTCGTTTACATTCTTAAAGGCACTCGGCTACCATATGGGGGGTTCAAAGGTAGAGGATGATATGCTTGAAGAGGTTAAAAAAATCATGCAGAAGATGACAGAGAAGGGGGTCAAGTTCTATCTCCCTGTGGATTTTGTAGTTGCAGAGAGGATGGATATGAGGGCAGAGGCAAAGATTGTCCCGGCACAGGAGATACCGAATAGCTGGGTTGCCCTTGATATAGGGCCTGCAACCTCAACCCTTTTTACAGAGGCTCTATATAACGCTAAGACTATTATCTGGAATGGACCAATGGGTGTATTTGAAATGGATGCATTCAGCAGAGGGACAATGGCAATGGTTCATGCTGTTGCAAACTCCTTTGCACTGACAATAGTCGGCGGCGGCGATACAGATGTTGCAGTACACAATGCAGGCGAGTCTGATAAGATTTCATATATATCAACCGGCGGCGGTGCATTTTTGGAATTACTTGAAGGCAAGGCATTGCCGGGCATTGAGGCATTGACAGATAAAAAAGAGTAGTGTCAGAGAGTCAAAGTGTCAGAGTGTCAGAGATGCTTTGACTCTTTGATACTTTGACACTTTGATACTTTTTATGAGAAAACCTCTGATTGTTGGAAACTGGAAGATGAACAATTCTACTGCTGAATCGGTTGATTTGGCAGAGAAGTTAAAAAAAACAGTAAAAGATATGGCAGGGGTAGAGGTTGTTGTAGCTCCTCCTTTCACAGCGTTAGGTAGTGTAAGGGATGCAATTAAAGGGTCAAATATAAAATTGAGTGCTCAAAATGTATTCTGGGAAGATAAGGGTGCATATACAGGAGAGGTATCTCCTTTAATGATTAGAGATTTAGATTGTGAATATGTTATAATCGGACATTCGGAGAGGAGAGAATACTTTAAAGAGTCTGATGAGATTGTAAATAAAAAAATCAAGGCGGCACTGCGAAATAAACTTAAGGCTATTGTCTGTGTCGGAGAGTCTCTCAAAGAGAGGGAAGAGGACAAGACAATGCAGGTGATTGAATCCCAGATAAGGAAAGGTTTAGAAGGAATATTGAACTCCGAACTGCGAACTACGAACCACGAAGTACGATTAGTAATTGCCTATGAACCTGTATGGGCTATAGGGACAGGAAGGAATGCCACACCGTCTCAGGCTAATGAGGTTCATGCTTATATAAGAAAACTGTTGTCACAGATATTTAATGAAGATATTGCATCAAATATAAAAATATTGTATGGTGGAAGTGTAAAGCCGTCTAATTCTGCTGAGCTTATGTCTGAAAAGGAGATAGATGGTGCATTGGTAGGCGGGGCAAGTCTTGATACCGATTCCTTTGCACAGATAGTAAGGTCGGCGTGTATGGTATAACTGACAATTGACAATTGAAAATTAAAAAATATTTCTTTAAATAGTCAATCTTCAATCGTCAATATTCAATAATCAATTAGAGGGGGGGTAAATGATAACTTTATTGACTGTTGCTCATGTAATTGTCGGCATATCTTTAATATTGGTTGTCCTTCTTCAAAGGGGGAAGGGGGCAAGTATGGGTGCTGCCTTTGGAGGGTCAAGTCAGACACTGTTTGGCAGCAGAGGTCCTCAGAGTTTTCTTGGCAAGCTTACAACTATAGCCGCAGTAGTGTTTATGCTCACTTCATTAAGCCTTGCCGTATTGTCTTCAAAGAAACCGAC
>JACRGN010000242.1 GCA_016234205.1 Nitrospinota bacterium
AAAGAATCATCCTTGGAGAAAGTATCCTGTTGTTAGTCATTATTGTCATGAAAAAACTACAGAATCATTATTAACAAAAACTTAGAAAATAGGACATTTCTATTTTGCTAAAAACAGGACATTTCTACTTTGCCTTGACATCTTCTCAGGGTAAGTGGAACTTTTTAGATAAAAAAATTATCATCGTGCCGGATGGGATTTTGGGACTTCTTCCATTTGAGTCACTTATTGTAAAGGAAGGCAAGGATTATAAGGACAGCCTCTATGTTGGCGATAGATACCAAATAAGCTACTATCAATCAGCAACAGTCCTCGCACTTCAGAGGAATTTAAAGGAGAGAAAAACAGAAAGACCTCTTTTTGCATTAGGCAATCCCATATATACGAAGGAAGACCCTCGCTACCTTGCATGGAAGGAAAATAAAAAGACAACTATGGTTGCAGGTCTGGATAAATATTCATTTAGAGACCTTGCAATAGAGGCAAAATGGGGTAAGACCACAGAGTCTGATACCACAGGTAAAATGATAGAATTTAGACCTTTACCTGAGACAGAGATTGAGGTTAAGGAAATCGCAAAGACAATGGGGGCATTACCAGAGCCTCCTGATGTCCTGCTTTCAGTTGCGGCAAATGAAACAGAATTAAAAAAGACAGGGCTTGAAAGATACAAATATATCCACTTTGCCACACATGCCTCTTTGCCGGGTATGATTCAGGGAATCAATGAGCCGTTTATACTGCTTGGTCAGGTGGAAAATGAAAATAAGGATGATGGATTTTTAACATTGAGTGAGGTTCTTGATTTAAGACTTAATGCGGATATGGTAGTATTATCGGCATGTGTAACAGGGGTTGGCAAAGAGGTAGAAGGTGAAGGTGTTGCAAACTTTGCCCGTGCCTTCCAGCATGCAGGTGCAAAGAGTATAGTTGTAAGTCTCTGGGCAGTGGCATCTGACCCTGCAGTTGAGTATATGGAGAAATTCTATGGCTATCTTAAAGCTGGTAAGGATAGAGGAGAGGCGATGAGACTTGCCCGAAATGAAATCAAGGCAAAATATCCTAACCCATTTTATTGGGCAGTTTTTATACTGCATGGAGAAGGATAATTTGAAGAATGGTGAATACAGAATGAAAAATACAAAACCAAAAATATTTAAAATCGTCAATTGTCAATCGTCAATCGTCAATCATGAGTGGGGCTTCACGCTTCTTGAGGTGATGGTAGCTATTGTTATACTTGGATTGGGGCTGACAGTTGTATTTGAGCTTTTTTCAGGCGGATTAAAATCGGTTGAAATATCCAACGATTACTCAAATGCTGTAATCCTTGCAAATAAGAAGATGAGTGAACTATCTCTTAAAGAGATGCTGAAGGCAGGAAAAGAGGAAGGAGATTTTCCGGGCGAAGAAAAATATAAATGGGAGGTTGAAATAATTCCTTACAAGGTTGATGAAAAGACAAGATTCTTCGCTGACGCTCAGAATGACAGAAGAGAAGGGGCTCACAATGACAATCCAGTTAAAATCTATCGGTTAGATGTCAGGGTTTTCTGGAAGACAGGACTAACAGAAAAGGATGTCCGATTGACATCCCTGAGAACATTTATGGAAAAACCGACAGAGGAGGCAGCAACTAAATGAAAAGCTCAAAGCTCAAAGCTCAAAGTTTAAAGTTAAGGTATTTTAATTTTTTCAATCTTCAATCTTCAATCTTCAATTCCCAGAGAGGTTTCACCCTTATTGAACTTATTATAGCAATTACTATTGTAAGTATGATTATGGCAATTATACTTGGCGGAATGAGGCTAAGCATAAGGGCATGGGAGGTTGGAGAGGAGAGGGTTGAGGTTTATCAGACTGGAAGGGTGATATTAGAGAGGATGTCACAGGAGATTAAATCCATGTATCCATACAGGTATGAGAGAGAAGTAGCTGCTGAAGATAAAACCGAAAAAACCAAAAAGAGTGTTCTGGCATTTAATGGAGAAGCTGACAGGCTTTGGTTTGTAACCTTTTCAGAAGGTTTAAGTCAAGGAATGCAGGGCAAGGGTTTGAGAGAGGTGCTTTATTATATTGAAAAAGACCACAACAAAGAAAGAGGCAAATTGTTATATAGGGAAGGAATTATTTCTCCTCACAGCATATTTGATGATGCCTCCACTTTTCTCATTTCAACAGGTATGGATACAGAGACAGAAAATAAAGGGGATAAAGAGGGGACTACCCTGACAATCTCTGACCAGATTGCAGGGCTTAAGTTTAGGTACTATTTGGTAAGACAAGAGAAGGGTGAGGATGGAAAAGAGGAGGATGTTGGTGAGTGGGTTGAGTCTTTCTCAGGCGAAGATGAGATTAAAGAAGAGGAGGAGGCTAAAAAAATTGAAGAAGGGGGAACTGAAAAGAAAAAAAGGGGGAAGCCGTCTTTAAAGGCAATAGAGATTAAACTTAGCATATATGAATTAAATCCTGATGAGACAATAAATAGAGAAAAGGTAATTTCTTTCTCACCACTGATTGTGCCGATAAATGCTGGAAGGGAAATTAAGGCAGTATGATTTACGATTTACGATTTACGATTTACGATTTTAAATCCAAAATCTTAAATCTAAAATCTAAAATTTCTAATGAGAAAGGTGTTGCACTCATGATGGTATTATGGGTGATGGTATTTCTTACAGTCATAGTCTCTGAGTTTGCCCATTCTATGAGGGTTGAAGTAAATATCACGAGGAATTTTAAAGAGGAGGCAGAGGCACTCTCCCTCTCAGAGGCAGGGCTAAACCTTGCATTTGCAGAAATTTTAAGAGACCTTGATTATATTGGAACTGATGAAGAAGGCAGTGTCATTTTTGTAAAGAAGGGGATTGAAAAAGAACAAATAAAAGATAAGCCTGTTAGAAAAGGGATTAAGCTCGGAAGCGGCAGTATAAATTATTCAATTACAGATGAAGACAGTAAGATAAATATAAATAATGCGTCCAGAGATACAATTGTAAAACTGCTTGAGCTTTCAGGTGTTGAGGCTGGTGAGATGAGGGATGCAATTGCCGATTCTATAGAAGACTGGCGTGATGAGGACAGCCTCCATAGATTAAACGGGGCAGAAGAGGATTACTATATGAGTCTTCCTTCTCCCTATCACTGTAAAAACGGTAATTTTGATACTGTTGAGGAACTCCTCATGGTAAAAGGTATGACAACTGAAATACTCTATGGAAATATGGAGATTGCTTCGCCTTCGGCTCGCAAAGACAATGAGAAACCAGAAAATGAAAAATACGCAGGGATATATCAATACCTTACTGTTTTTGGCTCAGGGACAATTAACCTCAATACTGCCCCGGAGCTATTATTAAGGGTAGTTAAGGGGGATGAGGAGGCAAAGAATATTATTTTAAAACGGCAGGAAAATAAAGGTGTATATGATGAAAACCAAAAATCGTATATGTTTGCTATAGAATCAACAGGCATAATATCAGGGGTCAGGGGTCAGGGGTCAGGGGTCAGGGGTGAAGAAATAGAAACACAGAACACAGAGAGTGGTTTTAATAATAGGACTACCAAGGTAATCTGCCGTAAGGATGGCTCAGGGAAGGATGCAAAGATAACCATAAGGTATTGGAATGATAATTATATACCTTATAAAAAAATAGGTTAAGGATGAGGAAATATTCTTCTCAATGTTAACTTGAATTATGATAGGATAGATTGAAAATGGCTACAACTAATACCATTTCTAATTTGCAGGACAGGATAAAAGTATATTGGGACAGGGCTAATCTCTATCATCATATCCACGATGGGATAAAATATATTGAAGAAAAGGGAAGGGTTATTGACAGGCTCTATTTTACCAGAGCTATAGGGATTGACATAAATACTGACCTGATAAGCATGGCATATCTCAGCAAGGGATTCAACGGAATAAGGGTTGTCAGGAGTTACTCATTTCCAAATCCAATCCCTCCCGCGGGGATTATACCGCATAAGGAGGCAGAGGAGAAGTTTTTAAAAGAGGTAGATAAGTTTGCAAATGACAAGGATACAGACTGGGATAACCTTATAATAGGAATTCCGCGAAGTCAGGTAATATTAAAGCATATCACTATACCCGCACCTGATGAAAAACTAATCAAGAAGATATTGGAATTTGAGATTGAGAGACATGTCCCTTTGAAGGCGGAGGAAATATATTATGACTTCCATGTAGCAGGAAGATTGGACAAAAATATATTCAAGGTTCTCATAGTTGCAGTCAGGAGAGGATTCATTGATTATTATCTGAGCCTATTAAAAAAGATTAATGCAGAGCCGACTATGGCAAATGTATCATCATTGGCATTATGCAATTTCTTCTCTTTTAATTCTCCATCATTATCATTAGCAGTTGGAGAGGGGAAGACAGAGTTCGTGTATAATAAAGAGGCAGATATTTTATTAAATGTAAATGGAAGGGAATTGGATATAGATATAGTGGGTAATGGGGGAGTAAGTTTTTCAAGGGGGATTAGACTGGATGAAGGGATAAGGGATGTTGGCGGGTATATATTATCAGACCAATTGAACATTGAAAAATTGGGGGATATTATATCAACTGAAATCAGTACAGCAGTTGCAAGCCTGAAGCGGCTGGAAGGCGAGATAAACATAAAGAAGGTATTCCTGTTTGGGCAATTGGCATCAGCGAAGGGAATTGGGAAATATATTGAGGAGAGGGTAAGGATTAAGGCTGAAACCTTTGCTTTGCCCTCACCAAATAATGGAAATAATCAAGTGAAGAATGGTCTTAATATCCTAACAGATAATGCTTCATCGGGGTTTTCCTCGGGGTTTGCTGAATCAGCCGCAACTATAGGTTTAGCCCTCTGCGGTATAACAAAAGGAGAGTTAAATATTAATTTACTCCCAAAAAGTCAAAGGTCAAAAAAGAAGGACCATAGTATTTTTATAACACTCATAATGCTTCTCCTGGTTTTTGTCCTTGCACCTGCCTCTCTATTCAGCTGGATTGTTAAGGACAGGTTCACCCTCTCAAGATTGGAAAGGGAGCTATCAGATGTCAAATCAAAGGCATCTATTGTTGAAAAGATGGATATCAAGTCTGGAGAATTGGAAGAGCATATAAAATCTTTTAATAAGGTAAAAGCGGGTAGAGTAAGTCGGCTTGAAATAATGAGGGAATTAACAGATATACTTTCTCCGGATGTCTGGCTTTCAGAGGTTTATATAACTGATGAAGGGATTGAGATAAACGGATATGCCGGTACTGCATCTAATCTTATTCAAATAATGGAAAACTCACCTGTCTTTATCAATGTCAGATTTGACGGGACTATTACCAAAGACAGCGGGAGGGAAAGATTTAAGATAAAGGCAGGAATAGAAGGGTTCAAGGGGTGAAGGGGTGAAGGGTTCAAGGGATTGAGGGAATAAAATAAATGATTGAACCCTCTAACCCTTGAATCCTTGAACCCTATCCTACTTATGAATATTTCAAAAAGGGATAAGGTAGTTTTAGGTATAGGTATTGCCGCTGTGATTTCAGCAGGTCTTTTTACATTTGTTATTAAGCCTATCAATAATAACAGGATGAAGATTAAGACAGATATAGAGAGAAAGGCAGACTTCATTGACAGATATAATGGGGTCTTAAAAAATAAAGATGTAATAGATACGCGGATTAAGGAATTAGAAAAGAAAGGACAGCAGATGAGGTCTTATCTCCTTTCTGGAGAAACACCTTCACTTGCAGCCGCAGATTTGCAGAATCTGCTCCAAAGTGCAGGGGGGGAATTGGGGCTTACATTAGAGAGTGTAAAGGTGCTTGACCCGAGGAAGGTGGATATATTTTATCAAATCCCTGTAGATGTCAGCATGAGGACCGAGATGAGAAAGCTGAAGGACTTTATTTATAAAATAGAAAACTCTCCAAAGTTTTTGACTGTGCCAAGGTTTAGGATGAGGGTCATTAAGAATAATATTCAGTTTGAACCTGAGATAATTGAGGTAAGGATAGAGGCGGCGGGGTATATTTTAAGACCGGAGGCGAATCTAACAGGCTCCGGGACAGAAGGGAAAAGCAGTTGATGCTAAATTCTAAAAATCGGAATAACAAGGGAATGGCTGGGACATTGAATCTTCAAACATTAGGTCTGATTTTATTATTATCTATTTTCTCATTTTCATGCTCCAGATCAGTTAAGGTAGATAAGAAGAGTCAACTGCCCAATCAGGCAGCAGTCAAGTCTGAAGATAATAAAAATAATTCAGGTAAAGCCAAAACAGGTCAGGTGCCTGCATCTCAGCAACCCGCCGAAGAGATAAAGGGAGAGAATAAAGATGAAATCTTAATGCATATATCCGGGGCTATTACAAATCTACAAAAAGATACAAAAGGTAAAGAAGTTGCTCCGACTTTACCCCCTGATAGCAAAGCGGCTTTGCCTGAAGAGGTTACAACTCAGGCACCATCGTCTCAGCAGATTCAGCAGCCCTCTGCCCCTTCAGTAATTTCTGAAACGAAACCTCAAGATACAGCTAAAAAAACAGCAGAGGAATCCCCTCAAGCTATTTATAAAAATCATATAAGCGGTGCTATTACACCTGTTGACATAGGTGTTAAAAAAACCTATTTGGCAATAGATGTTGATGAGACAAATTTCAGAGAAGGTCCGGGGTTAGAGTTTCCAATAAAAGGGGCTGCAAACAGGGGAGAGAGGTTTGAGTTGATTGAGGCAACAGATAACATTTATCATGACAAGCCGTGGTATAAGGTGAAAGATAAGAATGGCAATGAGGTCTATATCTGGGGCGGGAGTGTCCGTGTTTTGAAAGGCGGAGAAGCGACAATCATGTCCAGGGCAGATACAGATACATTATATCTTTCAAATAAAAAGATAGCAGGTGAGAAACAGGGGCTTGTATCTCTGCCAAAGGAGATTGAATCAAGGTCTGTAGTTCTTAACTTTGAAAATACGGATATAAATGATGTCATAGCTACCATAGGTGAATTGCTGGGGCTTGATTATATTATTGAACCGGGTGTGGCAGGGAAGATAACGATACACACATCAGGGAAGATGCCGGCAGGTGAATTGTTTCCTGTCCTTGAGCAGGTATTGGAGATAAATAATCTTACTGTAGTAAGAACAGGAAAATATTACAGGTTTATGCCGATGGCAGAGGCAAAGAGAAAACCTCTGGAAACATTCATTGGCAGGGATGGCAGCGGTCTTCCTTCTGCTGATAGGATAATTATACAGCTTGTCCCGATTAAGTTCCTGCCCGTAGAATCCATAAAGGGGGTTTTAACCCCCCTCCTGACAAAAAGCGGGAGTTTTCTTGATATACCAAATTCCCAGACATTGGGGCTGATTGATACAGCCTCAAATGTGAAGAGGCTCCTTGAGATAGTAGATGCATTGGATGTAAATACATTAGACAGGATGCACGTGAGGCTATTCCAGATTCGATTTATGAAGGCATCTGACCTCTCAAAAGAACTGGTAAATATATTTTCAACACTTGGAATTAAGGAAAAGGAACAGTTTTTAAAATTTGTGCCGATTCAGAGGATAAATTCAGTCCTCATGGTCGGTGCCTCTTCTGAAATAATCCAGACTGCCGAGAAATGGATTAAGGAGCTGGACAAGCCTGTGATTGAAGGGGAAATGGGGACATATGTCTATTATGTCCAGAATGGTGATGCCGGCAATATTGCAGGAATTATTACCTCACTCTACGGCGGCAAGAAAAAACCTGCCGTATCAGGGGTTCTGCTTCCACAAAGTGCCGGTGAGCCTCAAGCTATAAAACTCGCGGAGACTCCGAAGGTTGTTGAACCTCCAAAGGGTCCTGTTACATCAGTAGAGATATTAGGGGCGGCTGAAGTAGAGGGGGAGGTTGTTGTTATATCAGATAAGGAGACTAATTCTATCATCATACGCACAGGTCCTCAAAACTATCCTGCAATACTTGAGACAATAAAGAGGCTGGATAAGGTGTCTGTTCAGGTATTGATTGAAATTATGGTGGCTGAGCTTACATTGGATGAAAGAACCCAGTTTGGACTGGAGTGGGCAATCAAGACAGGTACAGGCGGATTTGGTGTTGATACAGGCTCATCCCTCGGTGGAAATATTGGAAAGAGTATAGGTCAGATGAGTGCCCCTGGTCTCAGTGCCTTTGTCCACGAGACAGATAAATTCATAGGACTCTTTCAGGCGTATGCAAGTGATTCAAAATTAAATGTTCTGCTCAGCCCTATGATTCTTACATCAGAAAATAAACCCGCAACCATAAATATAGCCAATGAAGTTCCAATAGAGACGACTACATTTCTCCAGACAGGCACAACACCCGTTACAACAAGGTCATTCCAGTATAAGAGCATAGGAACAAAATTGACTGTCACTCCAAAGATAAATGAGGAAAGATTGGTTACGCTTAATATAAATCAGGAGGTAAGTCAGGTAAATGAAGCCGCTCAGACAGCGGCAGGTGCACCGCCATCATTTTTTTCAAGACAGCTTCAGACATCCGTTGTAGTCAATGATAAACAAAGTCTTATACTTGGCGGGCTTATAGAGGACAAAAAGGATAATAGCCGCTCAGGTATTCCATGGCTTTATAAAATACCCGTAATTGGATGGCTCTTTGGTGCCAAGAAGGATGCGATGAGAAAGACAGAGCTTCTTATGTTAATAACCCCTCATGTAATTACTAACAGCCGTGAGGCAAAGGCTGTTACAGAAGAATTTCAGAGCAGATTAGAATCCCTCCAGAAAACTCTTGTCTTTAACAGATAAAATTTGGTAATATAGATTCAGTCTAAAAGTCTGAGAGTCTAAGAGTGAAAATAACTTTTAGACTTTTAGACTCTTAGTCTATTAGACTAATTTTTTGTTTGCCGAGGTAGCTCAGTCGGTAGAGCGAAGGACTGAAAATCCTTGCGTGGGCGGTTCGATTCCGCCCCTCGGCACCATAAAATAGTGACAAAGTATCAAAGTGTCAAAGAATCAAAATTCTATGCTCTGACACTCTGACACTCTGACACTCTGACACTTTTCATGATAATTCTGGGCATTGACACTTCAACAAATCAGGGAAGTGTTGCTATTGCAGAAGGCGGAAGTCTGCTCTCCGAATCATTTCTTCCTTTAAATAGTTCCTATTCTAAGACCCTAATTAATTCATTAGATGATTTATTAAAAAAATGTAAAATCGGAATCAATGATATTGATGGATTTGCCGTATCAATTGGTCCCGGCTCATTTACAGGATTAAGGATAGGTCTCTCTACATGCAAAGGTTTTAATCTTGCCACAGGGAAGCCTATTGTCCCTGTGGGGACACTGGACGCAATTGTTGAGAGTTATTTTTCGGATTCAGGATTTTTTCAATCTTCAATCTTCAATCTTCAATCTCCAATTTTGTTGCTCTGTCCAATTCTTGATGCCAAAAAGGGTGAAGTTTATGCATCTTTGTATAAATATGAAAAGGGGGTGATAAAAAAGGTAGAGGATGATATGGCTATCAGTCCTGAAAGACTCTGTGAGAAGATTAATGAACCAGTAATCTTTTTTGGTGATGGTATTAAATCTTACGGTGATTTTATCAGGGATAAATTAAATGGGCTTGCCTATTTTTATGGTGATGCACAAAAAAATTCAGTAGCCGCCAGCATTGCTTTGCTTGGCGGCAAAAAAATAGAAAGGGGGGATATTGAAGATTCAACTGCCTTAAAACCAAAGTATATCCGCCGTTCAGAGGCGGAAATCAAATTGGAAGAAAAAGGAGGAATATATTTATGATACCAAAAGGATATAACGAAGATTTAATTGAAAAGGCAACAAATGAAAATAAAGAATTCAGGTCATTATATTTGGAACATCTTGAATTGGAAAAAAAGCTGTCAGAATTCAATAAATCAAAATTTTTAACCACTGAGAGAGATATAGAGAAAAAGAGATTACAAAAGATAAAACTTTCTGGTAAGGACAGGATGGCAAAGATATTAAATAAGTATTAGAGTCATTTTTGATGACAAAAATTGTTTAAAGGACTTTAACATAACTAACCTGTCTGCCGTAGCACAGGCAGGTATGTAATACTATATTTCAGCAATATAATAATTGATACAAAACTATTATATTGTATTTCAGCTCTGTTTTGCGATTTTATAAGGTTTTTTTCTTTGACTATCTCACCTTTAATTTTTATAATCCATCATAATGTTGAATAAGCTTAAAAGACAATGTTAGCAGGAATAGGAATGATGAATAACGGATTCTCAAATTGGGCAAAGTGGAGAGGCAGAAACGGACTGGATGACATCGAGCTGCCTGGAGTCTATGCCATTGCGCTCTCTGAACAAGACATTTCGGGCACTTCCTTTGAGTGGAGGCGGGAAGTCATTTATGTGGGCATGACAAATTCCAAAGGTGGTCTAAAATCACGACTCCAACGATTCGAGAACACAATTAAAGGCGGTAAAGGCCATGGTGGTGATAGTCGGGTCAGATACAAACACCCTGATCACGAAAGATTAATCCCTCGGCTCTATGTTTCCGTCTGGCCAAAGGCTTGCAATGTACTGTCGAACCAACCATCTGATCTTCGGGCTATGGGAGAGGTGGCAAAATTAGAGTACGAGTGTTTCGCTCATTTCGTCGAAGCATTTCACCAGTTGCCAGAGTTTAACGATAAGAAAAGGTCACCAAAGAAATGACCTGCCAATAAGTCGCTGAAGCGGATCGCCGAAAAAGCCGGCTCCCGCTTAGCTCTGCGTTATGGTAAAAAGGAAAATAAAATGATAAAATAGCTACTGATAAAGGAGGGCAGTGTGCCGGTTATTAGTATGTTTTATGGAATAATTGTTATGATGTTTTTTATAGATAATAAGAAGCATAAAAAGCCTCATATTCATGTAAAATATCAAGAACAAGAAGCCGTGATTTCTATACCTGATGGAGAAGTGCTTGAAGGAGAATTTAAGTCAAATAAATTAAAGCTGGTTCAGGCATGGATTGAGATACATAAAGAAGACCTTATGGCAGATTGGGAATTGGCAGTAAATGGACAAACCCCACTTAATATTGAACCACTGAGGTGATAGATATGAATCCAAGAGTTAAATCTGT
>JACRGN010000240.1 GCA_016234205.1 Nitrospinota bacterium
TGTCCGATAAGCCTCCCTGTCTTTGTCAATATCGCCATCTCAATCCCATGTTCAAAAAGCTCCTTCACAGCCTGTGTTGTAAACTGAACATTACCGAAGATGAGGACTGCATCGATTTTATGACATTCTACATCAAGCAGTATTTCATCGTCTTTCTGGACGATAAGCCTGTCCCCTGTTTTTCTGAGAACCGAACCTTGTTCTGTCAGATAAAGGTTTGCCATATTACCAGCCCTTATTTTTCTTTAGATAATACGCACTCATATTCAAGGGCGGAGGGTAGTAAAGAATCTTCTTTTCCTTTTTTGGTTTGTCAAATGGCACCATAATCATGCTTTTTATAAAGGTTACTCCAAGATATTTAAAACCATCATCAAAGCTAACAATGTCCCCTTCGTCAAGCTTTAATAAAAGGGCATCTAATATTTTATTGCTGAATTTAAGGGCTTCTTTTGCCTTCTCCGGGGTTTTGCACAACACGATAAAATCATCCGCATACCTTACATACCGTTGTCCGTTTTTCAGCATTGCCTCATCCAACTCGTCAAGGAAAAGATTTGCAAGGGCAGGAGAGATGGGAGACCCCTGCGGAATCCCTTTGTCCATCACCGTAAGCGACTCACCATCCCAAACTTCTGCCTTTATCCACAATTCGAGGAGTCTTATAATAGCATCATCTTTGATATGCCTTTTGACTTTTGCAAGTAGCAATTCATGGTCAACGCTGTCAAAAAAGGCATCAATATCGGCATCAACAACCCATCTATAGCCCTGCTCAAAATATTTCTTTATTCTGAAAACAGCCTGTTTAACTGAGCGTCCTTTTCGATAGGCAAAACTGCAATCCTCAAATTCCTTTTCAAGAATAGGCTCGATTATCTGGAGCACGGCAACCTGTGCTAACCTATCTCTGACAGCAGGAATGCAAAGCCTTCTTGCCTCACCATTGCCTTTATCAACAAGGATTTGAAGAAGCGGAAGGGGGGAGTAGTTTTTCTTCACTATATCATCCGCAAGCCTTGCCAGATTTTCGTTTAAATCTTCTTCAAATCTCTCAATTGTTATTCCATCCACCCCTGCACAGCCTTTGTTTTCTTTGACCCGGTGAAAGGCGGAGTTTAAGGAATTAATGTTAATCATACATTTCAACGACTAATATATTATCGCAGGGTATGATCAAAAATTTGAAAAAGATGACCTGGTCCATCACGATAAAGCAATCTCTGTTTTCCTTTTAATTTTAATGCAGCATGTAAATAGAGCCAAGTTGGGGCTCGTCCAGTGAGAATAATTTCCTTTGCATCCTTTGTTTGCTCTTCTATGCTTGATAGATATTTATCCAGTTCGCTAAATTTTGCAGTATCTGTAAATAATTTGAACAAATCAATCTCCTTTGTTACTCCTGTGCTCGTAATAAAGGGTGGAATTTCATCACTACTTAACTGGGGATAATAATATACAGACCTTATTTCCTGTCCTATCATAAAAAGAGAAGGTTTAAAATTTTCCTTTAAAGCCGAATTTTTTATAAACCTGAGGACACTGTCTGTCATGAAAATACCACCTGTTCCCGGGCAGCTTTTCTGGAATAATCCTGCCTTATTCATCACATCACTCATAATACCACCAATCTCTTTTTGAAAAATAATCGTCCCAACTGCAATACCTATGCGGAGACCTACTGGAGTGGCAAAATGATTTTTTACATTCTTCTCTCTAATTGAATCAATGATATTTACAGCCCTCTTAATTAAATCATCTGCCTCCGCCTCTTGATGCTTGTAAAGAACAACTAACCCATCTCCTGACCATCTATCACTATAAAATAAATCGTCATTTAAAATATTTTGCACCTCCCTTTGAAAGACATTAATTTTTTCCTGATGCTCCTTTGGATGTGTTGCTGAAGCCAATGCCTTTGATTTTGCAATATCCATATTCATGACAAAAACAATCGGCACTTCTGTGCCTTCATCAATCTTTTCCCAACCTTCCCATTTCGCCATTTGTTTTTACCCCCTTTCTTTAGGTTAAAAATCTTTCTATGCAATATTACCTTCCACGATTGATATGGCAATACTGTTTAAATATTGCTTAATGGTATCGCATGAAACAGGAGTTACCCACTTGATTTCTTCATCAACAAGCTCATAATTAAATTCGGCAAGAATTTTCGCTATAAACAGAGGGGCAATGCCGGTATTGCCTTATCCTGCAAAGGATAAAGGATATTATTGTAGTATTCTGCAAGCAAAGTCCATCCCCTCTTTTATTTCCTTAAATCTTACATATCTTCGTGATTCTCCCCATAGGTTACATAAGATTTTAGGGTCAATTACCTTAACGATTTTAAACCAGTTCACACTCTCAAGCAGCCTTGCCACACAGAATGCCCTCTCAGGCCATTTACGGGTGCTTCTGCCCTCTATGATGTCAAGGAATTCCTCCGGTGTAAGCTTTAAATCCCAGAGACACTGCTTGAGTATCCTTTTTTGTTCTTCTGTAAGTTCCCTTTTATCCATGTATCTATTATATCTCAAAATGGTGAGTGGTCAAAAATTACCACATCACCTGTTACAGGGCTTTTATATATAAGTTTCTTTGCCTTCCCATGTAGTGCATGTGCAATCTTGAGATAGAGCCAGACAGGGGCGGCACCTGTTAAAATAATTTCATTCCCTTCACCAGCAAGCTCTCTAACTTTTTTAATATAGCTATCAAGGTCAGATAATCTGGCATTGCCATTAAAAAGCTGTGATAAATCTATGACCATTGACTCTTGACTCCTGACTCCCGACTCCTGACTGTTTTTTTCAAGCATCCTTCGTTACCTCTTTTATTAATTCCTCTGTCGCCATTCTCTCAAGAGATTCTGTAAGAAGCCCCCAGCACTCGTAGCCGCCATCCCTGTGAAAATGATAGACATACACAGGCACCCAGTTATTCAATACATCGGCAAGAAAAAAGGCGGAGGCAACAGGACCCTCATAAAATAGATGGACTTCACTGATTCTCCTTGATGTAAGCCATCTCTTTTCAGCAATGAATTTCTTTCTGAGGTCAGGCAGTATATTGAGGGAGACGCCATATGCATTAATCTCTACTATCTCCATCTCCATCCCCTTTTCCTTCAAGAATGCCTCCACATGCCCCCTTACCTTTTCATTTGGTTTTAAGCTCACAGCAAGGGCAACCTCCAAGCCCTTTCCCTTTTCAAGAGCCTTCCTTATCCGCCTTTTATATCGTGTAACCCGTGTCACCAAAAGAGCAATACCACCTATAAAAACCATAAAAGTTATGATTTGCGCTATGGTAGCTATTTTATCCAGAGTGTCCCACATGGCTTTTAATCCAGCCAAACCTTAATCTCAGTAAAAGATTTTTTATCAAAATCTTCTCTAAGTAATTCACCTTCTTTAAGAATACTTTCATACTCATCGTGCATAAAAATATCACAAATATACACCTTCTTGCCTTCAATATAGAAAAATAGCCGCTCATTGGTAGAACCAGGTTTATAGCAATCAAGGTCTATCCTGTCCTTTTCCTTAACCTCATTATGCAGTTTTGCTTGCAGGTGGATAGGATCCTTCATCTTTTTGAATAGATTTTCAAATGTGTTACGGTCATATTTGCCAGAGTCCAATTTTTTTGAGACATTCGTGGAAATATAAACCTTGTTTCCTTTTATTTGAAGGTATCGCTGGTATAAAATGCGTCCAGTCGGACGCAATGTTATATATCCATCATCTTTTAAAAGAATATCTTTTTCAGCCTCGTCTAAATCACTAAAAGAAAACCCTGTCCTTTTTATAAAATCATCCACAGGCAAATAATCAGAGATAATTTCGTCTATTACAGGCTCAAGCTGCTTCAACCTCTCCATATCAAATTCTATCGGGATTGGCGGTAATTCAATAATGCTTTCTGACCGCTCAAAGATGTATCGGATAGGCAAATGAAAAATCATCCCAATGAATGTTAAATATGGGACAGCATCCTTAAATCCTGCCGTAGCATTTAAAACGATATTGTAATTCCAGCGATTATCATCCACTTCTTTTATTATTGTTTCGGTAAGATTAGGTATACCTTCTGTGTCAAATCTTTTTCTATCGTCAGTTTGCAGTCCTTTTATTCGTTTAACCGTGCAGATACAGTCACAAACATTTTCTATGGTTTTAGCCAGACAATGAGCAACCATCTCTCCACTATCTGTATCGCTGCTCAGAAAAGATACCTTATCATCACTGCCTACCCCCATCCTTAACAGTGAATTAAGTTCAGCAGAAACTTTCATTAAAGCTGGCTTATCTGAATTTTTTAAAAATGTTATTATAGTATCCTTATCATCATGCTTTTCTATTTTTTGCTTTTTGAGATTTTCTATTATGGAGATACCAGAAGGGCAAAGATATAAGGTATTCATTTTGTCCCCCTAATTACAAGACATAGATGGATATGGCTCATAACTTCATATCCCTGTCAATCATCGGCTTAAAGGGCTTCGGCTCGTGATTGATGAACTCGTTGAATTCGGTTAAAAAGGTAACAAGCCTGTCCATATCTACTTTGCCATCAACCACCACTGGATTATGCCTGTGAGCCGAGATGTATTTCATATCTTCCCTCATGGATAAAGACTTCGCCAGTCTCAAAAGCTCATCTTTTTCAAGCTCGCTTATCATTTACTGTATTTCCTCCTCAACACATCAAACTGTTTGCCGAATCCAAATAAGGAAAAGTATTCTTCTATTAAAGACCAGTCGATTTCAGCCTTATTAAAGTCTATCAAAGATTCTATGTCAGCCATATCTACAGCCTTTCTCGACTCATCGTTTGCAGCAGCCTGCATCTTGAAGCCTATCAGGTCTTCTACCTTTAACACCTTTACCGGCAATGTTTCATCAAACATATTTTTTGTTTCCGCCCTTTGAAGCATGCTTAAAGAAGGTATCCTGAAAGCATGAATGCAATCAACTTCACCAAATACCCTCAGAGGCGAAACATATTGCGAAACATTCTCGGTCTTGTGCCTGCATTCATATCCCAATCCCCTCATTATTGCATCAACCTTATCTATATCATCACGATTAACAAGAAAGTCTATATCGGCAGTAGTCCTCGGCACACCCCATGCACCGAGGGCAAACCCGCCCATCAGGGCATAACGGATATTATGCTTCTCAAAATCAGTCAAAAGTTTTGAGAGAACGAGCTTGAAGTGCATTTTTTAGTCTATTCTTTTTTCAATTTTACTGTAAACATCTCTCCTGTGTATTATTCCCAGTATCCAGACTTCCCTTTCTACTATTTTATAGACCACTCTATAATCTCCAACTCTTAATTTCCAGTAACCCTTGAGTGTCTTTCTTAAAGGCTCGCCGTATTGGTGCGGTGCTGTTGATAAACGGGTCTTGATAGCATACTCGATGCGTTTCCTTAGTCGTGAATCAAGCATGGGTATGTCAACTTCCTTTACATCAGGATGGTATATAAGCTCAAAATGCGCATCTACCATACATCGCTATGCTTGAGCGCCTTGTCCTTTTTAAATGTCCGCTCTCGCTCTCCGGCAAATATTGAAAGGGCGGCATCTTCTTCCAACTCTAAAGCTTCCTTTACAAGGTCACGAACCTTTAAGGACATGGAAATACCCTCTTTTTTGGCAAGATGCTCAATAGCACTATAAATCGGTTTTTCGAAAACAACATTTATTCTTGGATTCTTAGCTGGCATCAGTTATCACCTCCATAAATAAGTGTAACACTTATAACACACCCGTTCAACACACCATTTAAGGAACTGCCTTAAAAACTATAAACAGTCCCTCCGCAAACCCACCCATCAGGGCATAACGGATATTTCCTTTTTCAAAGGCAGTCAAAATTTTCGAGAAAACGAGCTTGAAGTCCATTATTCCAATAACCACCTATAAAGCGGCACATGCCTTATTTTTAAACCATCTGATTCAATGTCCTGAAATTCATCGCCTGTGATAATTATTCCCTTCTTTAATCCAAAATGCCTGCAAGCCTCAGTAATGCCCCTGATTTCACGTTCTGCGGTCTTCTTGTCAGTCAAGGTGCTTGAGACCTGAATAACCTCTGTTGCAGAATGCCCCTCCTTGATAACAAAATCACATTCATATTTTTCCTTATAAAAATAGACCTCCCTGCCTCTCCTTTTAAGCTCAAGAAAGACCGCCTGCTCCATTGTTTTTCCAATGTCATCTGAAAATTTAAAGCTGACAGCATTGAGCAGTCCATTGTCTATTGCATAAATCTTTCTTTCGCCGAGTTCTCTCGCCACTAATTTGTATGTATACTTATTAAGCACAAAGGCAAGAAAAATATTCTGACATGCCTCAAGAAACTCATAAAGCTGATTTTTCCCTATCTTGAAACCGGACGACTGTAATTCATTATAAATTGTATTTACAGATAACTGTTTCGTTGCCGAAGCAAGAATCCTCTTCAAAAAATACTTTAATACAGCACTGTTTTTTATTTTATATCTCTCTATCATGTCCCTGTATATCATTACATTAAAATATTCCTGCAAAGTCCTATTCCTCATATTATCATCATAATCAAAGACCTCTGGAAAACCGCCATTCTTTAAAAACCCGAGCAGATAGTTGTTTATTTTTGCCAGAGACTTTGAGCTGTAAATATCAATCTCAACCTTGCCGAAACGAAGATATTCCTTAAAAGAAAGGGGAAACACTTCAAAGCTTACTGTTCTGACTCTCAGGCTCGTTGCAATATCACTGCTTAAAAATTTTGAGTTAGACCCTATAATAAAAATATTCTTTGTTACAGAATCATGAACCCTTCTGATAAATCTTTCCCAGTTTTCAATATTTTGTATCTCATCAAAAAACAGATAACAGTCTTTATTCCTTATATCAGGATAAAGCTCATTATATGCCTTCAGAATAAGGTCAAGCTCATTATGTTTAATGTCAATCCTCTCATCTTCAAAATTCACATATAAGATGTTCCTGAAATCCACCCCTGACTTTATCAGCCTATCCATCAGATTAAAGAGAACATAGGTCTTGCCGCTTCTCCTTGCCCCAACAAGGGTTATGACCTTTCCTGAACGAAGCGGTATTGTAATATCTCTCTCGATAAGCGGGGGAAGGGGGTTAACATGAAAATCCCTTATAATTTCCTTTAGTATTTCTTTCTTCATATTAAAGAAAGTTTATCAATTATCTTCCTTATTGTAAAGAAGGTATTCCCAACCTATCAACAGGCCACAGCGGATATTTTGTCTCTCAAACCTTGTCCCTGCACTCTCCCCGATTAAAGATTTCGGGGACAGGTTTAAGCAGGGAACAGTCAAAAGTTTTGATAGAACGAGTTTGAAGTGCATTATTCCAATAACCACCTATAAAGCGGCACATTCCTTAATCATTTACTCAATTTCCCCAAGTTTAGCCTTTTTCTCAACAAGGCGGCTATACATTTGATAAAGAGACGCCCATTCAATGTAGTCAATATCATCTCCGAGCCTGCCATTGTTAAACTCATCAAAAAATACAGAAGACTCTTTTTTGTATTTTCGTTCAAATCGTTTTAATTCTTTACCCAGTCTTTTTATATCTTCACCGTATTTCTGGATTTTATATTCCAACATCTTGGCAATCGTCTGAGAAATAACAACATCTTCTCCATACTTCTGAATAAACTTCTCTATATTTTTCACTTTAGCCAAAGTTTGCTGCATATGTTTCACCTCCTTAAGTTAGGTCTGCTCTATTCTAACAAAAACATTAGCCGTTCACTTCTTTTTTTAGTCCACCACTTCCACCACCGCCCAGCCGAAGGGGTGTTTAGAATACTTTAATAATTCTAAAAGAATTACCTGTCTTTTCAAGTTCAATATTAGCCTCAATCGACTTCCTTTTATCAAAAAGCTTTTGGCGGAAACTTTCAGGAATAATGTTTTTATCCTTGAGTTTCAATTCGGATTTCTTCCCTTCTTTAACTGCCGTAAGAGTCTCATTACCGGGGTTCCATTTAATAACAGCACTTTTCCAAACTATATGTTCGACAGGTAAAACCGTGAAGTGCTTTGTTTCCGATGAACTCATGGGATCGTTAGTGAGAGACTTGGATTCAGCAAGTTTAAAATAGCCATAGCCAACATTTGTCTTTCCGCCAGCACCGAGTTCTGTAAGTCCTCCGATGAGCCATGATTTAGCTTTCTCTGCAAGCTCTTTGTCTCTTGAAAAGACGGCAAATGAGAAGATCTGTCCTGTTGCAACAGCGAGAAATGTTACCGGCACGGGATTGAGATAATCGGCAGGCGGTTTTTCTCCTCTGTAATATTCGCCATAGTGTGGGTTCATAATATCCAAGTCAAGTTTAGGGAATGATGACGGCAGTCCGTCCATAAAAAAGACTTTGCCTTGTCGGTTGTCTTCTGTGGCTTTATGTTGGTTTTTATGGTCAGAGCCGAAGATTTCAAGCAACTCATCTTTTGCAGCATCAACCCCAATCTCCGCATAAGCCCTTGCAAGTCCTTTCAGTCCGCTGCCCGGCAGATAGGGGAAGCCGTATAGTGGATGCAAGGTCATTCCAGTCTCAATTACGCTCGTGCCGCCAAGACCGATGATAAGGCGGCTGTCAGTGGTTGCGGCGAAGGATTCAATATGCCAGTTGGAAGATTTTAACCCTTGAATCATAGAAAGTTGACGTTTGTATATAGAGTCCACAGCATCCTTACTTTGATTGATATAGAACGACTCTTTCTCTATCTTGCCGAGGAACTCAGCTTTTAGATTAACTTTTTCTTTGCCTCTTTTCTCATCTGTCATCCAATCATCAGACCATGCAGATACATATTTATTGAACAACAGTCCCAAATTGCTGATTTTTAATAGACGGTTTTTATTGTTCCCAAAATACTCTCTTGTCTCTTTAGGCAAAGGCAGATTCATTCGTCTCCCTCCTTTGGCAATACAGCGTCGGCAAAGCGCTTCATCCATGAAAGAAACGATAGCGTTTCAGCAGTAGCATATCTGAATTTATCGTTAGGCAAAGAAATTATTTTTTCCATTAATTCGCCACTTGCAGTCCACTGAACTCGCTTATCAATCCAACTCTCAATATTTCTGTATAATTTCTCTTCAGGTTTGTTTTCATCGTTCTTGCCTTTAGACTTTAAAAATGCAAGGGTCTGCCCAAGTCCGTTTATGATTATTAGGGTTGGAGACTTCATTACTATACTGCGATATTCTTTCTTAAACTTATCTTTTTCCTTGCTATTAACATCGTTAACACAACTCCATGCTTTTTTTGCCCTTTCATGTTCAAGATTCGTTATAAGGCTCATCTGCCACCTCCATTTAAGAAATTGACATTCACAATCCCCTTTCCGATGGTTGCATCGCCGCCGAATTGGAGACGGTTGCCGTCAATTTTATTAAGAAGATTCATTATCTCCTCTGCCTTAAATGTCGCATTTGCGGCATCATGCGCCATTACAACGGAATAAAGCAGTGAGTCTGTCGGCAAGGCTTCCTCATAAAAGAGCGCGCCGCTTTTAGCCGTTTTGGTTCTATTATCAATTTGAATCCTTGCCTGCACTTCAGTTGAGAGTTTTACAAAATCCCTGAAGTCATTTTCTGGAAGGATAAGCAAATCTGTCTTAACCTTATTTCGCCAGAAATCATACTCACTGCCTTTAGGAATTGCGTTCGCAGCAATCCATTCAGCGATTGCCTTAACACTGTCATCTGTCTTAAAGTCAAATGTATATTCCTCAAGCACAACCTTATCGCTACTGTCCGCTATCTTGCATCCCTGAATGCCTATAATCTTATCGCCGTCTTCAACAGGCGCTGTCCAGTTAACTATAACTCCTGCCATTTGTAAATCTCTTTTCAATCTGCTCAATGCAAAACGAGAAGTGGTATAAGCAAACACGCCGTTTAATGAACGAACGGGAAACAATAAAAGCCTTGCGTCAGTGAAGGTTGCCGCTCCTGCAAAGACATCGCTTTCTTCTTTTTTATCGCCAAAGTCAGGGCCAAAGATATATTTAATCTTCTTCTTTGATTCATTATCCTCTTTGTATTTAAAATCAAACCATTCTCTCACTACACCCTTAATTCCTGATGCCTGACAGACAGGATAATCAGTATATTTCTCCCTCTGTATTGGCAAGTCAATGACGCCGAGACTCGTGCCGCTTCCGCAATGAAGCGACGATTCCGTATAGATGAACATTACCTTTGCTTCCTTGAACATATTAATATCCTCCTATTAAAGTTATTCCAAAACCTTCTTGAGTCTTTTCATCACTTATTGATTTAAGCCATACATTCTTAAACAGACTGTCAACATCGCCTTCTGATAATTCAAAGTAATATACGCTCCCGGCAGGCACTGCCTTATTCATCACCTTTGGATGGTTCTTTACGAAATCATAGCCGCCGATGCCAATCGGTTTTCCAACACATGCGCTTGTCATTTTTAGTTTAACACCATTGATTGCACCCTCAAATGTATTGCGGTCAATGGATTCGGGCAGCCAGCCTTGACTAAAAACTGCAGGCGTCAGAAGGATAAGCTTGAAATGTTTATCCCTTAAAATCTTATCTTTGATATGCTTTGTGTCTATATCGTTCCATGAACTTTTAAAGTAGCTCGCTGAACGATGGTCGCCGCCAAGCCGCAAGATGCCTGACTCAGGCAGCAGTTTAGTTCCTGCAGCATCAAGGGCAAAACCAAAGCCTTCTTTCATCCTGAAATACTCAACACTGTAAAGACCGCCGGTTTCAACACTTCTTATTGATCTGTTCTTTCTTATGCCTGTCCGTTCCTCTGTTTGATATATCTCTTTTGCCTCAATGATTTTTTCAGGGGCTTTGCCCATCAGATAGCTTGCCAATTCATCTTCTGATAAAAAACCTGACGCTGCCTCAAGGGCTTCTTCTGTAGCTCGCCAAAGATGCTGTAATCCTAAAGGCATATCTGTTAAGGCAATATTGTTGATAAAACTATCAGGTTTCAGAATGTAGAGCTTGCCGTCTTCTTTGCCTTTTTCCTTTGCAATATCTCGCGGTATCGGGAAGTAATGCTGGATTTGACCTTCATTATTTTTAGCTACACCAAATTGTGCAATCGCCAATGTCCCCAAAGTCTTTTTAGTGCCGACCTCATCGGTTATGGCTTTTGAAATCTTTGCAGGCTCGTTTTTAAATGTGTCAAATTCTCCGCTCTTAACGCTTAATATATGAGAGCGTAATGCCCCGTAGATTGTTGAAGGTGACGGAGGAAACGAGCCTCTGGCAAAATGGTCGTCTCCGCCTGCAAACGGACGCCCGTCACGGAACATCAAAACATCATTCGGCTCTATGAATAATTTCATCTGTTCCCCTCCCTTCCAAGAAAGACTGCCAAAGACAGGAATTTGCCGATGTCATCAAGTGAAAGACCGTATCTGTGGAGGTTCACGAGCCCATCAACAAGGTTTTTCATAGCCTCTTTATCAAATCCCTCAGTCTTTTTATTTCTTTGCCTATCGGCGATTCTCATTAGTTCAAGCTTAATTGCTTTTTCAGGCAGACCTTCCAGCCCATTCGTCTCTGTCCTGAAGGTATAAACCATTTTAGGAGACATCCAACCATTATAGAAGGCGTCTGCCCATTGACGAAGGAGCGGAATTGATTCAAAAATCCCCCCTTGCCCCCCTTTGTCAAAGGTGGGAATATTATCGTAATACCATTTGGCGCTGATATGTTCTGTACCGCCCGCCCGTTTTGCAAGGGCTATACAAAAGGCATTCTTGTCTTCCATGGTGCTGTCATTCCCGCAGTCATTAAGCGGGAATCCAGTCTTTTTCTTGGCTACTTTTTCACATCGCCTTACCTCATCAAGCACCTGTGAGAGATTTGAATTATGATGGGCTATCACAACCCCCATGCTTGCCGTTGCATTTGTTCCCATTGAGAGCATGAAGCCTTTTATCTGTTTCTCGTTATTTCCAACATTCAGAGGAATACCATTTTCATCAACAGGAACAAATCCTTTGCCTTCTTTGAAGTTAATATCAACTTTGTTTGTAACTTCGTTAGCAACAAGACTGCCTGAGAAATATGCTCTTAACTTTCTCATCACCTCCGGCAAATCCCTGAGATTTACAAAGGCAAGGACATCATCACCGCCTGCATATACGAGCTTGCCGAGGTGGTCTTTTTCCACTATCTCCCTGGCTACATGCAGGGAAAAGTCCCGCAATGCCTTGCTGGTTGCAAGGTGGAGTGATGGATTAAGGGGTCTTTTCTGTTTAAGCAATTCCTGCCAATTGTGGTCCACATCAAGCGTATTTCTGACAATGGGATGCAAGACTTCACCTATCTTTGGAGCATATTCGCCCGATAGCCACTTGCCCATATTATCGCCATCCATAAGAAGAATGGAGTAGTATTTGGAAGGTGGATCAATGCCAAGTTTCTTTGCTACCTTGATTAGGTTATGCAAAGATTTACGTGCGTTACCAAGAGCATCTTCTGAAAAGTTAGTGAGTTCATCCTTCAAAGAATCCCTGAATGAATCCTCGTAAAGCCAGTCCCCTTCCAATGATGCAAAACTCAAAGCCAAATCCTTATTACTGGTGTTGACTGTTTCTTCATTGCTGCACATCCTGCGAACCATAGGTACAGACTCGCCCTTCATGCGGTCTTTATTGTCTTTAAATAATTCTCCCAAGTGATTTATAAACTCATTGACCCTCATGTAGAGTTCAGGGTTCCCAAGATTCTTAATTATCTTTTCTTTGAAAGACGCAGTAGCAATCATACTGACAGAAGGAAAAGCATTGGAAATATCATAATGCAATTTCTCCCTGAAAAAATGAGATGCTGCAAGCCGCTTACTTACACACACAGCGCAGAGTCTCTCTGACTTTCTTATTTGCGGGAAGGCAGGCAATATGCTTTCCTGCCAAAATCCTCTCAGCGCGCCAAAGTCATCAGAGCAACTCTTGTCTTTATGCTTTCCCGGATGCACAGGTTCCCTTACGCCGCACAATGTGCATTTATGATTTGGTTCATCGGTCTGTTTGAAGTCTCTGACGGTCTTTCTGCTACCAAGCGTTTTTTCAACTAACCGATATATCTGTCCATAAACCGTGCCGATGTTCGGCTCAAAACCTTTTGTTTGATACTCGTTAAGCAACTTGTCAAAATCAGTAACGCTTGTTAGACCCATTAACGGTTTATAAACTTCCAGAAAATCATTGTAGTTATTCACAGGCACAGCTGCCCAATAGGTTTCAATGAAATCCTCTGTCTGACGATTCCAGATTGCATCCCATTCAGAAGAATCAGTAAGCTTTAAGACCTCAACCATCTTTGTTTTAACCGCATTGCAGACCTCTTTAAAGGTGCCTTTCACAGCCTGTTTAGTCTTCTCCGCTATCTCTCTAACCGAGCCTTCAGGGACTATAGCAAGAAAACGATTAGGCAATGTCGGTGAAGAAATCTCTTCACTCTTTGGTTTTTCTATCTGCAACCCTTTATCAATAAGCCATTTATCTGCAAACGGCTGTCCGCACAAATCGGGGAATATGAGGCTGTCGGGACCAAATTCTTCAGCGACAACCTTCATTGCGCTCCATGAAAGATAAGAAAGAAGATAACTGCCAGCCCATAAATCTTGAGTCTTTCGGGCAGTAGCAATAAACTCCTGCACCGGCCCAATTGCAAAAAGCAGAAACGCCGGTTTGGGCAAAGCTCCGGCGATTGCGGATGTTACCCGCTTATGCTCCCATATAGAATGATCTGGTACCCGAGTGTCAGCAGGCAATAGTTCCCAGAGCTGACCCAATCTTGCCATATCATTTTCTTTATCCATAAGATTGTGAACAAGTTCCCGCCACAAGGCAAGATAAAGTTTTTCAGTGTCGTTTTGATATTTGTCTGAAAGATGGACAATCGCCCTGTCAACCGTAGCAGTAATATCTTTTATGTCCACCTGTGCCAAACTTTGCAAATCAAACTCTTTTGCAGACAACGGATGCATAATCACAGGCTGTCTACGAAAATCCGCAATAAATCGCTCGTATTTGTCCAGATTTATCCTGTCGGCGGCAGAAGCAATATGATCAGCGGTTCTGACATCATCAGGTATCTTTGCCTCGTCAATAATTCCGCCCATAATCTCTTTTGCCCTTCCCTCATGCCCAATCTTGCCGAGTATTATCGGCTTCTCCGGTGGATCATGAAGCAGAGCCTGAATTTTTTTGATAAGAAGTTTGTCGTCCATGTTAATTCCCCTATATAACTGTTTCCATGTTATCTGCAAGAAAACCATTAAACTCGGTGCATACCTTAGTAAACTCCCTGTCTTCATTACTGTGATTGATACTGCGATTATTCCTGTCTTTTTCCAAGCCATCACAATATCTTGAAGGTAGATAAAGTATATATGCACGATATTTGTTGCCCTCTTTGGCAATTTTTATGAAATGAGGTTTGGCATGGCGGTCAAGGAAGGACTTCGTTACCTTTTTCTCTACAATTGGAGAACCGATATATTGTCTTTTATCAAAACAATGCCTTCTCTCAAGCCTGCCTCTGCCGTTTTTATAAATCTTGCCAACATCGGCGAGCACATCAAACCCAGAACCAAATGATTGTTTCGCTTTAAAAAGTTTTGTGCCTTGTGTAAATGAAGGATAAGAAACTATGACATTGTTCTTAATTAGTTTTTTGAGATTTTCCTGTTCGTAAGGGTTTTTAACGGAAAAAATGTCCTTAATGTCTTCAAAAGCTTTATCTGTGTTCACTACATTTAATGAACCAAATCCATTTTTGCTTCTTGAACCAACTCCGCCAAAAATACACCAAACATAGAAAGCCTTCAAAACCTCATTCTTCCATGTCTCATTTGTAAAATTCAGGACGATATCAAATTTTGTTTTTGCTGGATAATACTCTCTTGTAAAAACATTACCTTGTCTTTGGACATACTCATAAGTACCATATGCTAAATATTCCAGAATATTAATTTCAAAAGTTTTGCCCTCTACAGGCACTTGATATTGAGGATTAGGTGGAAATTTGTTTTTTGTTGGCTTCAAGCCACCGTTAGTAATTACCCTTACTGAAAAACTGCTTCCCCCTCCCATTTTCTCATCTGAACTTCCAAATATCTGACTTTCTCTGTTACGAAGCTTCTCTATATCCGACTCCGACTGCAAAGCCCGCCACCAGAAGCGCAACAGCCCCTTTATGCTCGCTGCCCTGAGTTCAGCCGTGCCCTGATTCGCACCTGCCAAAAACATCGGCGTAATTGTTTCAATTTCAAAAGTGATTCTCTTTAACATCCTTATCCCTCCTTCCCCACATCATGCAGCAATGCGCCAAGTATCACTGTATAATATTCTCTTTTCTGTTTTTCATTCATATAATCTTCATCATTACTTCCCCTGTTTTACCACACTCATGGCTGTGGCTATCATGGATGCTATGTCACCAAAGTTTGCAGGGAGAATCTCGGTTTACAAATTTCAGAATTCCCTCCAGAAAAGTATAATCACGATTAGTATAATCTAAATTATACTTTTATTATGTGCGGGGCAATTTAAACCTCTTTTTGCCAGCATAATATCCTACCTTTATGCAAACTGGCAAGAAAAACCATGCCACAAAGACTCGAAGACCCAAAGAAAAAATATTTTTTATTCCTTTGTGCCTTAGTGTCTTGGTGGCTAAAGATTATATATTTTCCTTAACATTAAAAAAAGGCTTAATTAACCACAGTTTGACACAGATAAACACAGATTAAAAAGAACAAAGCCCACTCACCCACCCTCACCCCTCCCTCTCCCACCAGGGGAGAGGGTTAGGGAGGGGCTAATTTAGGGACAGATTGGAGTTACTGTATAATCCTTAGGAGTTATATTCCATGCAGCGCCGCTTCCGAAATCTATAGGAAATGCCACCAACATACCATATCCCCAGAAAATATCAAGCAGTGTAATCCCGTTAAAAGAACTTCCTGAATTGACTGACACATCTTTACAACCCTCTTTCTTCGCTGTAAAAGTGTGCCGATCTTTTTTTGGCAACGATACCGATATGCTTCCTTTTCCTCTTACCGCCCCATTTATAAAAATCGTTGCATCCGGATCAATGCTATTTACCGATATTCTTTCTTCCGACCCGGAAATTATGGCAGCACATCCTGATACAAATAAAATGTATATGAATAACAACAATACATTTTTCCACATAGTGCATCACCTCCTTTCTTTAGGTTAAATTTTACTGATAATAAAGTTTAACCAAATACTGGAGGGCACAACAACAAATGCAATATTTCTGCAATATTTCAGATTATCTGGGTTTTAGGTTAAAAAGGCAGGTATAAATTAGTTTGTGCGGATTATATGTTTCCTTCAATTTCTATTTTTTTCTTATCAACTTTTATTCCATATTTTTTACCTCCATATTTTCCGACAGGTGTAATAGTGTAAAATGAAGAGAGGATTTCATCGTTAAAATGTTCTTTTATTATCCTGTTTATCTTGCTTATGTTTTGTCTTAAAATATCATCAACTTTTGTCTTCTTCCATCGCTCACTGAACTCCTCATCCTTAAATTCCCTTCGCCCATACACCTCTTTATACATTTTAGCCATCTCATCTATAGTCTCCTTATCTGAGAAATCCCCTCCTTTAATTAAAGGGAAACACTCTGTGCAATCAAGACAATATTGCCTTCTCGGATGAGCGCATTGTTTTAACTTCCGTCTCAGAAATTCCATATATACTACAAGCTGGATAGGAATCATCTCTATAGAGTTTTCCCCAATTTTAATTGCCCTTTCTTTAATGCTGATTTTCAGAGGTAGTTGGGCAGATGCAGTATCTATCTCTTTCTGCCCCTCAAGGACAAGCTCTCTAAAACCTTTTTTACCTGAAAGTATAAATTTATTTCCTATGCGGATAAATGAAAGCTCTGCGAGATAAATATCAGCCTTTTTTGTATTCAGCCTTTTTATAATCTTCCCTTCCCTGTCCTTGACGATAAGGTTTGTATTTTTTTTAGGTTTCCAGTAGAAATCAGGATGGGATTCAAATTCTGGCGTCACGAGAACATGGTAGAGTTTATCCTGCGGCCTTCCAAAAAGGCTGAGGGCGGCACCGAGGTAGAAGCTCATGGTCTTCCTCCCACCGGCAATTGAGCAGAGGAGCCTTGTGTCTTTTTGTTTTGTCTTTTCTCTTATAAGCATGGCAATAAAGTTGCCTACATCCTCATTATCCTCATCAGTTTTTATATCGTCAAGAGAATCACCCCTTTTATTTGATATTAAGAGTATATTAGGGGAGACTGGTTTTATTGCATACTCATGATAAAATGCCTCTAATTTGCCTTCTGATAGAAGGCTCTTTTCAATCTTTGCTTTACCTGTAATTGTGGTTATTATAAATATCTCATCAGGATGGATAGATGGTTTCTTATGATGAAGTGCATAGAGTGTCTCGGTAATAATCTGAGGCGTTATCCCTGCTACATAAATCAATATCTCTCTGTATTTAGATGATTTCATCAGATACAATTATAAGATGTAATAAAATTTATTCTTTTTCCTTTAAGAACATAAGGGCTGCCTCCATTCTGCTCCTTACGCCGAGTTTTCTGTATATATTCTGGAGGTGGGATTTTACCGTCTCTGTTGATACACACATGATATCCGATATCTCTTTATTACTCTTCCCCTTAAGAAGGGATGTCAATATCTCCTCTTCCCTGCCTGTAAGAGAGTATTTTTCCTTAATCTCCCTTTCCATCTCTTTATCCACTTCAGGGGAGTCATGCATTTTAAAAAGGATTCTTGATGTGAGATTTGCGAGAAATGGCGATGCTATCCTTTCGCCTGTAAATGTACTCCTTATGATTTTAATAAATTCTTTATGGTCTGCATCTTTTAATATATAACCTGATGCACCTGACCTGATTGCGGATATAACCCTTTCATCTTCGTTGTGAACAGATAGTATCAGTATCCTTATATCAGGGTATCTCTCTAAAATAAGGCGGGTGGCATGAATGCCGTCAAGTTTAGGCATCTCTACATCCATAAGGATAATATCAGGTTTGGCCTCCTGAACCAATGTAAATGCATCCTGCCCATCGGCAGCCTCGCCAACAACCTTTAAATCCTTCTCCTGTTCCAATAGGCTTCTCAACCCCTGGCGGAAAAGCCTCTGGTCATCCACTAACAGAATCTTAATAACCTTAGTAGCCACCTTCCCTCTCTCCAATAGAAACTTTGATAAAAAGGGCAGCACCATTCCCATTTCTGTTTTCTGCCCAGATTTTCCCCTGATGTGCCTCTACAACTATCCTGCAAAAATAAAGACCCAACCCTGTCCCTGTCTTCCCTTCCTTTTTCCTCTCCTTACGATAAAATGGCTCAAATATCCTTGATAGTTCTGATACAGGGATGCCAGGTCCTTCATCCTCTATTTTAAGCAAAAGGTAATCAATACCATCCTCGGAGGCAGGATTAAAGATAATATTTACCTTGCCGCCTGTCGGCGAAAATTTTATGGCATTATTAATCAGGTTTATAAAGACCCTCTGCAACCTTCTCTTATCCCCCTGAATTACTATAGCCTCATTCCTGTTATTTATCTCCACACTTATCCTTCTTTCCTCCGCCTCTACCTGCAGGAGTTTAATAGCCTCCTCCAATGCATCAACAATAGAAAAGCTGGAGATGATTAAGGGAAGATCTTCATAGCTCTGCTGATAAATATCAAGCACATCATTCACCATTCCTAAAAGGAGCTCACTGCTCAAGATGATATCTGTCAATATCCTCTTTGTTGTTTCATGGTCAGTAATACCTATTGTCCCCTGGATACTTTCAAGCCTTTTCTTTATGCCGACAACTGGATTTCGCAAATCATGTGCAAGTGTTGAGGAGAAGTGCCCTATAGCTGCCAGCCTCTCTGACCGCAACAGTTGTTGTTCCAACTCCTTTCTTTTTGTGATGTCCCTGAGATGAATCAGCACAAAGGCTATTTTATCCTCCCTCTTGATACCTGTAAGATTCATCTCAACAGTCAACAAATCTCCACTCCTTCCTAAAATCTTAACTTCAGTTGTAGGAGGCTTCTCACCCTCTAATGTCCTTTTAAACAGGGTATCAAAAGTATCCTTATCAATATCACCAGATAAGATTAAAGAAAAGCCGTATTCAAGGAGAATATTTTGTGAATAACCGATTATCTCCTCCTGCCTCTTATTAACGGCAATAATCTTCCCTGATAAATCTACCATGAGCATAGAGTCTTCTGCGTGGTCAAAGAGATTTTTATACTGCTCTTCCGATTCCTTGATAGCGCCTTCAAGCTTCTTTCTCTCAGTTATATCTTTAAAGATTTCAAGGATTGATGTTGTCCCATCTATATTCTTGAAGGGTGAATGTGTAATCAGAAATGCCTGCCCTTGCGGGGCATTTACTTCAAGTATATCTATCTTTTCTATCCCCTTTACAACAGGGCATTCATCACATGGTTTTTTTCTTCCCATATAAACTTCATAACATGTCCTCCCTACAGCCTCGTCGCCGAATAACCTTAAAAATTTTTTATTCATGAACTGAATCCTGAAATCCTTATCTACTATATCCATACCGTCACCCATACTTTCAATAATGGTTTCCAGCTTATCCCTCTCCAGATTAATCTGCTTTTCCAGAATCTTTCTCTCTGTTATATCCCTCAAGTGTATCTGCACAAAGGAGATTCTCTCACCCTTCTTTATCCCTGTCATATCCATCTCCATAGTCAGCAGTCCCCGCTCTACACTCAATACCTCTACCTCTGTTGTAGAAGACTTTTTGCCATTTATAGCATCATTGAAAATATGATTAAATTTATCTCTATGTTTTTCAGACAGCATCCGTGAAAACCCCTGGTTTAAAAGTGCATCCTTGGAATAACCAAGCACCTTCTCCTCCCTCTTATTAACAGCAATAATCTTCCCTTCTAAATCAACCATAAGCATTGAGTCCTCTGCATGGTCAAAGAGTGTTTTATAGTGTTCTTCAGATTCCTCAATCTGGTGCAGATACCTTTCCCTCTCCTTGCCGCTCTTTTCTAAATTATCAGACATCTGATTAAATGCCTCTGCAAGCTGCTCAATCTCGTCATTGGTCTTAACATCTATATGGTGTTCTAACCTGCCTCGTCCAATCAATTCCGCACCTTCTGTCAGCAATCCAATAGGCTTTACAATCCTTCTTGCAGCATAGAAACCTGTAAGGGAGAGGACAACAACGAGGGCAATACCAAGAAACGATACCTCCCAAAGCAAGGTATACATAGGGGCATAAGTCTCATCAGGAAGCTGTCTTATGAATATATACCATGCCTTTCCGCCAAAATTATCCTTTCCCATTTTAAAGGTAGAGTTTACCGGTGCAAAACCGATTATTGAGCTTTTTCCACCGTGGGCATCATCCACTGCAATTCCCCAACCGGGATTATCAGTGCTTATCTGTTCCATCAACTCGTCATTAATCCTGTGGCTCTTTGGCGGGAAGATCGGACATACAACTAAAGTTCCATCCGATGTGACAAGATTGGCATGACCTGTTTCACCTATTTTAATATTGGTAATTGTTTTAAAGATATCCTGAACATCATGGACCATTTTTAAAACCCCTATCGCATTCTCATGAACATGGTCAAAGATTGGAACGGCTACAGCCACTGAATATGTTTGTGTCCCCTCATTGTAGTCTATACCACTGATAAATACCTTACCCTTACCCTGATTAAATGTTGTATTCCACCAGTTCTTTTCACCCTCATTATAATCCTGTAGTTTATCTGTAGCAGAAATAACAGCCCCTTTTATATCTGTTATAAGGATTGAGCCATATCCCTTCATCTTTTCATTCTGGTACTCTTTAAGATAATTCGTAAGATTATTATTTAAAAATTTCTCACCCTGAATATCTATATTATTTTTCCCCTTATATGATTCATTCACCTTTAAAACAATATCCTTTATATAAGGTGACAGTGCAAGGCTCTGGGCATCCTGAATCTCCCTGTCCATTATAATCTCTATCTTATCCGCCGTCTCCTTAGCCATCTCCTGAAAATTTGCACCTATGGAGTTTTTGAGAGCATTGATGCCGCTGAGATATGTAAGAATAACTACGAGAACGCCTGGAATGGTTCCGACAAGCAGTATAGAGGTAACTACTTTTCTCTGAATCTTTCCTCTTTTTCTGATTACATTATTCATTATGTTATTGAAGGTTGAGGTTAAGGTCAAGGTTGAGAAAAACTAAAACTCAACCTAAACCTCAGCCTTAACCTTTTACTTTTTACAGCATTATTTGAATTAAGTATGTGCCCATATAAAGGCAATAACACCTGTAAGAATAAATTTCCCATCTACAACAGCTTCACACGATAATCCCTGCGAGATTATCCTTCTGTGATAAAGGTAAAGATAGAATATCGTATATCCAATTGGAATTATAAGAAGATAACCAAGACTTGATAACAATCCAATCCGTGAGAAGATAAATAATCCTATAGCTGCCAGACCGGAAATGGCTAATAGAAATATCTTTGTCTTTTCCTTGCCTATTAATATTGGAATTGTCTCCCTGCCTACAAATCTGTCACCCTGAATATCCCTTATATCAAATAATACCGACCTTATATATGAAACTAAGAATACAAATACAAACGATGCCATTATGGAAAAATTTATACCTCCCCATACTTTGGCAGATGCAGGCACAAGGACACATACAGTTGCCCATGCAAGGGCAACAAAAACATCCTTTGATGCAGGGATGTCTTTTAACCTCTGATATTTTATGCCTTTTAAAAATCCAAAGGCACAAGTATATTTTGAAATATAAGAGGGAAATATTTTCACACTATAGGCAATTCCAAGACATATAGAAATAAGCGTCAACAGAAATGATGTCCATCCAAAAAAAACAGATATAAGCAATGATAACAAAGATGAGGTTACACCAATCTTTAATAATATATCCCTATTCTTCTCATAAAACTCAATCCTGTCAGGTTCATTTAACTTCATACTATCTTTGTCTGCTATATGGTTAATATTATACATTGAGAAAAAATACAAAAATGATACCACTATAAAATAGACAGACGGTTCTTTGCCGCTCAGATACGAGATTCCATAAGTCAGAAATGCCGCCCCAAGGGCTATATACAGATTGCTCCGAATTAAAAATTCTGCTGCATTATATAATTTTTGAAATCCCTTTCTGCTCCGCTTCTCAATTTCTTCAAGCCTCTTTACCACCCTCATTATCATCCAGTTCGGAGTTGAAGCACCTGCAGTAACACCAATAATATTAAACCTTGAGATTTTTGACTCATCCAGTTCCGCCTCTGTCTCTATAAGAAATGTAGGGATTCCTGCAGATTCGGATACCTTTGCCAATCGGGTGGTATTTGCACTATTCTTTCCGCCTACGACAATCATTGCATCTACTTCCTTCGCCAGCCTTAATACCTCACCCTGCCGGTCTTCTGTTGCATCGCATATAGTCTCTGCAATTACACAATCAGGATATTTCTCTTTAAGCCTCTTTGTAATCTCCTTATATTTTGATACATCAAGGGTTGTCTGCCCGACAACACATACCTTGTCCATTGGAGGGAGTTTTTCTGCATCTTCCACAGATCCTATTACAAATCCCTTTCCTAAAGTAAATCCCATAAGTCCGACTATCTCTGCATGTCCCTCATCACCTATAATCACAGTATAATAACCTTTGTTGGCATGTTTCTTTATAATTGACTGGACCCGTGCAACAAGGGGGCATGTGGCATCATTTATCTTTACGCCTTTTGACTTTATCTCCTGTCTTACGACAGGGGTTATGCCATGTGTCCTTATCACTACAGTCCCTGATTTCACGCTGTCAAGGTCTTTGATTACCCTTACATTCTTTGATTCAAGCATCTCTATAACCTGGGGGTTATGAATCAATGGACCGTATGTATAAAGCTCCTTCTCCTCTTCAACGGCATCAAGGACAATATCCATTGCCCTCTTTACCCCCATACAAAATCCTGATGTCTTTGCCAGTTTAACCTGCATAATACAATTCTATATCCATACTGAAAATTCTTCAACCTGAATTATGAGAGAAGATATGATATGAACCCAAATAATGCGTGAAACCACAGGTAAACACAGATTAACACAGATTATTCAATGAATTAAAAGAAAGATATATTTCACTTTTTAAGTGAAAGAAGAATTATAATAACTTTTTGTTTTATCAGTGTTTACCTGTGTTCATTTGTGGTTAATGCATAATCTGGGATGAATACTGATGAGAAAATTAGGAAAGATAACAAAGAAATAATTTTTGATGAGCCGTGCTGGGATCGAACCAGCGACCTACTGATTAAGAGTCAGTTGCTCTACCAGCTGAGCTAACGGCCCACTATTAAATTATAAGCTGTTGATTATGATATATTTTTTGTTTTTATTGGTGTTATCTCTATGAATTTTTCTCTTGACATTTTCCCACAGATTCACGATAATTACCGATACTTACCGATTATTTACCGATGTTCACTCACACTATTGTTACAAATTTTAAATGGTTAAATAATTATTAAATGATACATTTACTTTTATAATTCTGCCTTATTTTTATCATGGAGTCAAGACTTATGTCATTCAAATACCGTAGGGGTAAATACTACTGGGTCGGCTATCTCGAAGGGAATAAAACTATCAGAAAATCCCTTAAGGTTACATCTCAAGCCGCGGCCAATTTACTTCTTGCAGAATACCAGCTATTAGAAGCAAAATCCAGACATAATTCTAAACTGCTCATCATTAAAAAAAAGATTATGGATATCTTCACAGAGTTTAAAGATAATAGACCGGTGAGGACGAAGACAAAAGAGTGGTATGAGTGGTGTGAGAAATATTTTCTTAATTTCTGCGGGGAAAAGGGGGTTGAGTATATTAGGGATATTACATTCGACCATCTGAAGGAATTTTATAAAACAAGAACACTTGAAGCGCCGGAAGGTGCAAAGGCAAACATGAGGGCATTAAGGGCAGTCTTTGCTTATGCAGTCAGGGAAGGTTACATAAATGAAAATGTTGTAAAAAAGGTTAAAATAGAAAAACCTACAAAAACGATATTCAGAGACCTTTCATTTGAAGAAATAGGCAGGCTGCTTGCTGCAGCAAAAGACCATTCTCCCAGTTATTATCCTCTATTTGCGGCCGGCTATTATGTTGGACTCAGGGCTGGAGAATTAAGATATCTCGAACCTGATGATATAAATTTTAAGGAAAGGTATGTCTATGTTCGATCAAAAAATGAAAATCCTATAAAGGACCATCAGGAGAGAAAAATACCGCTTAATAATAAACTCCGGGATATCATCGAGACAATGAAGCCCGGCAAGAAGTATCTCTTTGAGACAAAAGAGGGAACGCCTCGGGTAAATAACTTAAACAGGGAGTTCAAGAGAATAGGCAAGATAGCTGGTATTAACACCATGGGACTCAATATACAGGTATTACGAGAAACCTTTGGAAGCCATTTAAGAAAAAGAGGGGTAGATATAGCACTCATAAGCCAGTATATGGGACACTCCTCTATTGATGTAACCTTAAGACACTATGCACATATAAAGATAGAGCAGACACATGATGAGATAAATTTGTTATGATTTTCTCAAGTTATTACTGAGTGACGGTTTTGTTATAAATTATTGTCATGTCCCGTCCTTTGTGGTTTTACTGGAAACATGCTTTTATGAACGACCTAAAAATACTGAACCCTCTTCAGGGTATTCATCAAAAAAAACATAAAGTCCTTTTCCAGAATGCCCATCGTTATTAACTTCTTCAACCGTGACCTCAGCATCCTCGCCGCCGAAAAAATTAAGAAGTTCCTTGATTATGCGGAGGCTGGGGACAGCCCCAAGGAAACTTTTGATAGCATCAATATAAACCCCTGCACCCGATTTTGTCAAGACACTTTTTGCAGTAAAATTATTATCATTCATAATTGAATTTTTTTAATTGTCTCCTCTATAGAGTCTGTTGCAAAAACCCTAATATTTTACAATAAAAACAACAGATAAGAGTATCAGATATTTGATATAATATATGCCATCAACGAACAATACTGGAGGGAAACAGATGGCATATAATTTCATAGAGTGTAATCGTGAA
>JACRGN010000237.1 GCA_016234205.1 Nitrospinota bacterium
AGTGTATAGGAAGGCAGGGAGGACTTCCTTTTTATTCCAAATGGAATAAAAACACGAATCCATCGGGCAGGAAGAACTGTGATACTGGGTTAAAAGGACGCTCATTCATCTTAATTGTGTATTTCTCACACAGCCTGTCGATAAGCAGATTTATCATGTCAATGATGCGATTGTGCTGCTCATCGAGTTTCGCAACGCCGACACTGAACGACTGATCCCATCGTATTTTCTCCACGTTCAAACTCATCTTTTCAAACTTGCCCGCCAGGGCGAATAAGTTATTATATAGTTTCTTTCACAATTCCTTAATCAAAAAAACAACAACATTGCATGAGAGCCTTACATATATTGTATTTCAGGGCAGAGTATAGAACTTAGGCACGCCCTGAGTTTAGCGAAGGGAAGATAGTCTGTCAATAGAAATTTATTGATGGAATTTTATGGATACTTTATTGAAAATCTTTTGTTTGGATAGTCTATTGTTAATATAAATCGGCTCAGAAAGTTGTTTGCTCCCAGCAATGCCACATTCAAATTCGGCAGGAAATCTACTGGGGTATCTTCCATAGTGTATAAGAGTTCTGTGGTTTCAGGGTGAAAAATTTCAAACTTTGTTGTATGTGCATAGGCAACTGTTACTCCGTTGCCGGTTCTGATTGTTTTTGTTTGACCAGCCTGTAAATTGTGACCTAATATAGGGGCATAAGCTGCTGGTATTGCACATTCATCTGCGCCAGTATCAATTATGCCGTGTGTTCTATAATTTCCGCTTGTATGTGGGTTAATTATTCTTACTGGTAAGATGGGACGGTAAATGTCGTTGCCGCAGAATGTAAAAGGACATTCTCTTATCGGCATAGATATATGTGAATTGTATCCTTTTCAGGAATATAAAATACCACTGGGTCGTCAGCCCCTGCCTTTTTTGCATCGTTAAATACCTTGACAGGATCATCGCCAAAGCTAATTACATCCTTATCCTTAAAAGTTTTTGTTGCCACATATTTACCGCTATATTTTTCAATATTGTTTACTAAAACGCATGTCTCCATAAAACCTCTCCAACGGGTTTGCTATCTGCAGAAAATTTAGCACACAATGGGCTTAAATGCAAATCATCTAACAAATAGGAGGGAGTGTTGTCAACAAATAGGAGGGAGTTGCATTTTTGCTAAAAAAGTGTAAAATTATAAACAAATGCAAATAAGAATCTTCACCCTTTTATTTGCGACTGTTATCTTGTTTACCTTTACATTATTCCCTTGTGCGGTTAATGCTGAAGATAGGGATTGGCATGTCATAGAAAGTAACGCCGACTCTCCACTACAAGATAACATGCTCATGTATGCCGCCGGTGGTTCTAATGGCCAACTAAGCATATTGGGTGTGCCGAGTCTGAGAGTATATAGGAATATCCAAGTAGGTATAGACCTCCATGAGCCTGTGTTTAGCGCCAAGGACAACTCAGGCACAAAAAACCTCAATCCTGATGGGAAGTACCTATATGTGAACGACAAGGCTGCCAATACTATAGGCGTTATAAATCTTTCACTCAATACCCTCGTAAGGTTAATATCCCTTCCATTTCCCTTTGGAGTGAACAACATATCACTCGGTCAGGACGGTAAGACCCTCTATGCTACAGGTGAGCTTAGCGGGAAGATGGCTAAAATTGATATAGCCAGCGGTAATGCAGTGGTAATTGACTGGCACCCTGCATCAAGTGCACCGAACTACATAGATGTAAGCAAGCCAAATAAGCCTGAATATGTATTTGCCAGCAACTACTACCATTCAAGTGTTGGAGTGTTTTCAACAAACCCCTTCAAGCTTATAAAAGAAATACCTGTTGGTAAGAATCCTCATGGAACTGATGCAGAACCACAGGGTAGATACATTCAAGTTGTTGACAAACTCTCCGCTACATTAACCATCATTGATGTTGATAAGCTTATGGTTAAAAAGGTTATTCCAACGGCTGCAGGCCCACTTCATAATGTTTTTGACACAAAAGGCAAGTACTCTTATACAAGTTGCTTCATCTCTGACTCAATAGTGAAAACAGACCTCGAATCTTTGACTATGGTTGACGAGTTTCCAATTCACTACAGAGTCGGACACATCGCAATAAGTCCTGATGACAATTATTTAATCTCCCTTAATAAGTTTTCAACGAGCATTTTCAACCCTACTGGAATCAAATGGGCTTCAAGCAGCGAGATGATAGATATTAATGAGAAGAGTCCTACCTATAAAAAGACGCTTAAGATAGCACCAATAAACAGTGATCCCAACAATGCGAAAGTCATATTTTCAAACTTGATAAAGCGGTGGGATGCGAGTCAATTCGAAACGACAGCCAAAACGGAGATTATAGATATCAAGCCCGCCCATCATAAAGGCTCAAAGGTTTCTATTATCCCTATTGACAGAGATAAGCCCGGCGTAACCAAGGAAGGGGATGTCTATGTGGTAAGGGTAAAAGCATTCAGCTATGGTTATGTGCCGAGGTCTGTTCATGTTCCAAAGGGCGCAAAAGTAAGGCTGATTGTGACGAACATTGATAAGGCTGCTTATTTAACTAAGAAGCCAGAAATTGTTCCGGGTTTAATCATCTCCGGGCCCTACGGATTGAGGACTAATCTTAGTGTACCAAAGGAATTTTCCGTAATGACAGAGTTTAATGCAGACTATGCAGGTGAATATGAGATATATAATAGCGATACTCGTTATCCTGAGATGAGAAGCACATTATTCGTCAATGACAGAGAAGCCCATCTCGGCCCCGTGGAAAGGGGCCACGACTACTACTTAAAAACTCTAGAACAAGCTGGACTGGTAGAACCAGGATTAATTACTATGAGCCATGAATTAGTTGAATCACAAATTGAAACAATTGAACCGTCAATTGTATGGAACGCTTGGGCTGAAGAGGGGAATGAGCTTAAACATGAGCTTAAGTATAAACCAACACCATATCTTAAACCAGACACAGAATATCTTCTTGCTATTGATCTATCCTCTATACCGTATGAAAAAGAAGTAGGGAAATATAAAGAAATCAGCCAAGATTTAGACGAGGTGCTAAAAAAAGCATTCTTGGAAGAAGGCAAAGATTCTGTACAATTAAAAATAATATTGCTGCCTGACCCAAAATACTTTGAACAGCCTGATAAAATTGTAGAAGATTTTAAGATTTTTGGCAAAAGGATTAAAGAGTTCTGGCAAAGGAAGGGCACTGATGATTTGAAGGAAGGAGAGAAGCCATATGATGTAATGGAAAAATATCAAAACGAGAATAAAGACAACCCAGATTTTGTCCTTGGAAGAATGATTTGGAAGCTTAAGACACTCCCTTCGATTAAAGACGGGACCGCACACATCGGGCTTTCAATATGGTATAACGGAATGCCAATTGATGAGCTGGCAATGGCTATTTGCGTATCTTCTTCTGAAAAAGACAGTAAAAAATGCAACAATACAGGCGTTATTATAGATAAAAGAGAAGGTGGTGAGAGTTTGCATGTTGCATTAAAGACTAACTCAAAACCGCCAGACGCCGCGTTGCATTTTGTTAAACTTGGTCAAGAAGGAATTGTCGTCGGTATCTTTCATAGTAGTGAAAAGCCAAATAACTTCATTCCTTGGAAGCTTGATAAAGATGCAAATGAGCTGCGTAAATATTTAGAATCCACCCTAATTCCACTGTTTAATAAACATTTTAATACAGATGACTTACCCGATGATGGTTTCAGGTTGTATAATCTTCTTTTCCCGTCAATTGAAGGTAAGGAAGCTAGGGGAGAGTTTAAAAACTTCATTGAGAAGAATATTAATGAAAAGCCTTTTTCTTCTAACGAGCCACCATCTATCTTTATCAGGTTTGTAGAAGAAAAAACCGATAAACAACCATTTATTATACCCTTTGGGCTTATGGCTGTAGATGTTACTGATAAACGCAAAGAGTTTATAGGCTATCATTTTAAGTTAGAGACCCCTTTAAGAGTTCAGTCTTACCGTATTGAATCAGACTGCATATCAAGCTGGTTGACGGTTTTGCCGAATAACGATGATAATTTACAGGCTGCAAGGAAACAAATAAACCCGAGTATAATTAATAAATGGAGGATTAATTCTATTTTCTACGAGGAAATAAAACCGTTCAGAGAATGGGTACATAAAAATATTAAGGATACATTTTCCACAGCAATAATTATCCTGAGTCATCACAATCAAGATATATTGTATGATAGTAAGTCTGAAGTATTATCAGTAGATGTGTTGCGGGAGTTCAAGAAACCTTCTATCGCTATACTAAACGGATGTGGGACAGGGAGTGTGGCAGCCAAAGATTTTATTGAACAACTAAATAAAAGAGGAGTAATGGCGGTAATATCTACCAGTACTGAAGTGGATGCTTACATGGCAGGGGATTTCCTCGATTGCCTTGCCGGAAATGTTGAAGACAAAAAAGATATTACCATATCTCAGGCCTACTATAATACACTTAGGTGTGTCTCAGAAAAAAATACAAAATATGGTGCAAATGTACTTCGTTACTCTCTGTTGGGTAATGGCAATCTCAGACTATGCCCACCCAAAAAAGATAATGATTAGATTACTGATATATTCAATTTTAACTCTTTCACTGACTCTAATAACTGAATCCAAGGCTATTGGTAAGGAAAATATCTGTTCTCCATCCAAGGACAGCGACTCACGTAAAATCGTAATTATTAGTGACCTTCACATGGGAGTTGGGAAAAACCCTGAAACCGGTGAATGGTATAAAACAGAAGACTTTCGCTGGACAGAAGAATTCTCTCTCTTTCTTGAAAAAATTAGCAAGTTAGGAAGTGGGAAAACTGACCTTATAATTAATGGAGACTTGTTTGAACTTTTACAGCCTCTGAATGACAATTGTAACCATGAGAAGAATAAAAATTTTAGTTGTACGGAAAATGAAGCAATTGAGAGGCTCAAACCTATTTTAAAAGCCCATGATTCTGAACTTAAAGCCCTTGGAATGTTTGCAGATACTGGCGACAACCGGGTTATTATACTTCCGGGTAATCACGATGCTGCACTGCAATTTAAGGCAGTTTCTAATAAGGTTCTTGAGCGGATACCAGCAGAAGATGGACGGGTCTGTTTTGCATCCGAGGGTTATTGGCGTTCCGCAGATGGATTTATTTATGTAGAGCATGGACATCAGATAGGCGAGGATGTAAATAATTTTAAGGAAAACTGGCCTGAACCCTTTATAGAAAAGGATGGTGTTAAATATTTAAAACGAACATGGGGCGAGAGTTTTGTTCAAAAATTCTATAACAAAATTGAAATAAAATATCCAATTATAGATAATTTATCTGAGGAAAGCCTTGGGGTTAAATACGGCATCGCAGCAGAGGGGTTAGAGAATACATTAGACGACATTGATGATTTTTTAAAGTTTTCCATCTTACAGGTTTCATGGGAACAGTTTCGGCAATCACTTGGACCAGGCACAGAGCAAGAAACTTATGTTTGGGACGTGGATGCAATAAAAAGGGAAAACAATAAACGGTTTCTTATAGATTCTTTATCACCATTACCCGAAAACGACTTAATTAGAACTATGGCAAAAAAAGCTTTAAATGAAGGAACACTTGAACTCTCGCCAAGGAATTTTTCGGATGCTGAAATAATTACACTTTGCGACCAGCGGGCTGCCTTTAAAGAATTGCAATACAGACAAGGTAATGAATCCACTATTGAAACTTGTCATAGAAAAGATAAAACACTTGGCGCACTTGCTCAGTATTTTCTACGCAAAGATTATAAGGTATTTGAAGAACACTTAAAAAAAAGATACCTGGAACTTAAAAATTCAGGAAAGGAAAACCCTGTTTTCGAGATTTTCGTTTACGGTCATACACATAAAGCTCATTCCTATGAAAAATTTTATAATAAGATAAAATTACCAAGATATTGGGAGCCTAAGATTTTCAATTCCGGTGCATGGCAAAGAGTTATTACTCCTGAGCAGTTAGAAAAGCTGTCCTCCAGAAAAAAACTTAAGGATAGTGAAGTATTACACAAACTTATTCCCGAAGATCTATATCCTTGCTATAGTTTCGTTATAATAGATTACAATGACAAGGGTCGTCCAAATGCTCATCTCAAATACTGGAGTTTGAATAACAAGGCAACTTGGGAGGCTGCTGATAATTGTGAGTGTGACTGAAAAAGCTGAACACACATAAGGCAAATTTATATTCCGTTATGTGGCTCAGACAAACATTAAGTTATAAATCAGTCAATAAGAAGGACGCTCCTACGAGATTTTTGGCGAGCATTGCCACAACAGTGTATAGCTTCAGATAACCTTCTCTATCTTTCTGGATAGTAGACAGGTAAATGCTCATCTCATCATAACGGTGATTGTTGAAGAACATTGTATAAGACAATGAAAGGACTTCCCTCTGCCTCTTCTTTTTATAAGTATTGGCATCATCTGCAAAGGTGAATTGACATGAAAAGAGAATTATTAGCAAGACAAATAAAATTATCTTTTTCATAAATACCTCCATACTTTTCCACCGACATTCTTGACTTAAATATCGGCATTTCATAAATTAAGTATTAGTAAAAAATTTTACAGAAAATTTTCAACTCCTGTTTTTTTACTTCTACCTTACCTGATAAAGACAGGATTTCCTATTGTCCCCTTTATGGGAATTGAATAAAAATTTATAGATTTACGGTAATCCTTGATTAGGAATAAAATGGTATCATTTTTTATGAGTTGTGCCTTTGGGGTAATTTCAAGGATCAGGTCTATTGGGCTATTTTTAAAAGGGCTTGAGACATTAACAATCCCCTGAAGCCTTGCAGAAAGCTCCTTCCCCTCCACCCATAATCCATTAAGTTTTAATTTACACTCCTCCAATTTAGTAGTAATACCAATCTTCTCTATCGCTTCAAATGGCATTATTAACCCCTGAATCCTTAATCTGCTTACATCTATATCTTTCCCATCCGCTTTTATAAATCCCCCAATACACCTCTCCTGAGAGATGATGGTCTGTCCATAGACATTGACAACTCCGCTATAAAGACCAACAGAATTAAGAGATGGAATATCTTTTAAGCCTATATTTTTTGCAACCGTATTCAGAGTAATGCCTCCAACCTTGATTATTACATCTTCACTGATATGCCCGCCTCCAACATCCCCATAAGCATTAATCTTTATATTCCCTAAAATGAGGCTTGAAGGCAAAAATCTCATATTTATATTATTAATATTAAAAAGGTGGGTATTATCTCCTGCATAAATAACCTCCATCTTTTTCATTTCAAAACTGAGAGGAAATACCTTTTGAAAACCCTCTATTGAAAAGACAAGCCCTGTCCTTTCATTTAATTCACTCTCTAACCATGACTCTATGAGGTTGTTGGGAAAGGCAAAGAAAAATGTAATTAAAAAGAGAAGGGCTGCTATGAAGAGAATGCCTGCAGCTATGAAAAGCCTTTTTAAGACATACCGCATAATTTGGTGCTTGTTATTATACTTTCAACCGGTAACTTTACTTACAACCGCTACGCTAATATCAACATCTAAAAGGTTGGGGTTATCAAAACGGCTTTTCATTGAAAATCCCTTTATCAGAAGAAGGGCTTTGTTATTTTCAATTTTGTAAAGAAAGTTAATCAGTTGATTAAGGTCTATCCCGTCTATCTTTACATTTACGCCTCTTTCCAGATAGCCCTTCTCCACCTTTTCTTCAAGGAGTTTTAGCATTATTATTTTTTCCTTAATCCCTGTCATTATTCCTATCCCTTCTAATATTGTAATGGGTGACTCCATACCTCTTGGCGAGAGTGCCCTTCTTTCAGCATAATCAAACTTATCTTTTTCTCTTAAATATTCCTCCTTGAGTTGCACAAAATTTAACATCTCCTTCTTCTTTGCAAGGATTGATTTCTCCAAACCCCTGTATTTCTTTAAGACGATATTCCCGCTTAGAAAAAACACAATTACAAAGGAAAACCCTCCAAGCAGGATAAATAACCTTCTTCTATCAATTTCTGTCACAAATCTCTTAAATATCATTTTCATTTTTTTAGTGTAATAGAAAGACTGAAAGCTGCCCCGCCTCCTGCCCTTGTCTTCAGGTCTGTCAGCAGAATATCCTTAAAATAGTTTTCTCCAATTAATTTCTCTTTCAAAATATTTGCGATTTCAAAGGAATCTGTCTCGCCCCTGACTGTCATTCTGCCTTCAGCGATATTAACCTCATTAAATTTTACCCTTATATCACCGCTATTTCCGCCTGTTTTGGATAACTCTTTCATTATTTCAAGGATACTGATTCCTCCGGAAGAAATCTCCAAATCCCCCTTTAATTTATTTACCTTTGCCTCAAGCTGATATAATTCATCCAATACCTTAGTCTCTCCGGGAAACAATTCAAGATATGCCCCTCTTAAGGCATCCCTATTTGCAATAAAATCTCTTGCAAGCCCTTTATATTTTAAGTAAACATTCCCCATCATAAGCCCGATAATAATAAGGGCAAGAACACCTGTAAATTTCAGATTCTTTTTAATCGCATTACTCTCCCTTGTATATTCAAACTCCCCTTTTCTAAAGTTTATGGAACCTTCCATCTTTTTTTGAAGATGAAGTGAGAGGGCATATAGACCTGCCCCGTCAGGAGGGCAATTCCACGGCAGTGAAACATTTTTAATATCAATTTGGGGGAGGAGCGATTTCAGATCCTTTATATTTTCTTCAACAGAATAAACCTTATCTATATGGATTCCCTCAGACTCCAGATAGATTAAACCTGTCTTTAATTCATTTATTTCTTTGAGAGGTTTAAAAAATCTCGGCTCTCCGTCAGACACAACCATAAAAGACTCATTGCCAACAAGGGCTGCTGTACCCTTATTCGCCCCATTTAAGAGCTTTCCCATAGAGAATATAGTTGAACCAAGCCAATATGGGTCAAGCCCAAATTCTTTCAGCATTTCAATATATTTCCTTAATCTCGCCTTCTCTAAAGCAACAGTTATTACCTTACCATCACCAATCGGAATGGCATCAACAATCATCTCTTTTACATCGTGGGGGAGGAGACCACTGAGTTCAAAAGGAAGGATATCCTGAATCTTTTTCCTGTCTTTAAATGGGATTGATAAAATCCTCATGCTTATCTCATCAGGGGGGATAGCTACAAGCACCTTTTCAAATTCTCTAAACCCTTTTTCGTTTGCTGTTGTGAGTAGGGAAGAGATTGCAGATTTTATCTCCTCTCTCTCTGATGAGATATTCTTTCTAAGTATAGGATGGGTATGAAGGTAAATGGGTTCGATTTTTTTTGGAGAAAATATACCTGCCCTGACAGAATCTACGCCTATATCAAGGATGAGGATTTCTTTCGCCATCAACTCTCCCTCCAATAAAGTATTCCGCCCCCTGTTTGTATAACAGCCTCTACCACCCTGACAGCCTCTCCGATTTTCGCAGACGAACGGACTCTGAAAATATTACTTTCAACAGTTATCTTGTCCTGCAGGCTGAAACCTATAGTCTCAAAACCAGCCACCTTCATTATATCCGACCTGTCCTTAAAAGGCGTAGCCTTTCTATAATCTATAACCCTCTCTACAAGTGTCTCTGTTATTTCATCTGAAAGGGACATTATAACTTCCTTGCCTGCAGTATTAATATTGATAAGCCCGCTTGTATTATACACAGTAATAAATGGGCTTATAGATTTATAAATCTGAGGTGTATATCCTTTTATCATCAATACCTCTTCAAGGCTGTCCGGATAGCCGTTTTTGGGCAGGTAAGGGCTTGAAAGCCTCTGGTAGTAATCAATCCCCTCCGCTCCCATCATCCTCGGCTCATCATCGGTATCAATCCAGTCTGAAAGTGTATCCGCAATATCCTCCTTTTGATTTAACAGTTTCAGCAGCCTCAGATAAATATTATACACCTTATCATTGAGTGCGCCTGTATTTGGATACACAATCTTCAAAGATACCTTCCCCTGCTCATCTAAAACCTTTATATCCAATTCACCATCTTCCTCATTCCTCTTAAAACCAAGTCCATCGCTATCCATTGTTATAAAGGGCTTGATTCTCAAAAACTCCTCTATCCCTGCCTTTGCCATATCCACCCCTGACCTGGCAAGAAGGCTTGCCCTCTGGCTATCCCTGAAATTATTAGTCCTTGAGACAGATATATAAACTGCATAGACAAGTTCCGTCACCAGCCCGACAAGAACGGCTGTAATGAGGAGTGTAATAATAAGGGCAAAACCTTTTTGTGAGCGGAGCATAATTAATTTAGGAAATTATAAATTTTTGCCAGGTACGAAGACACTAAGTAAAAATTATTCCCTATTTCTTTGAGCCTTTGTGTCTTGGTGGCTAAAGATTTTTTGTAGATTTCAGAAGGCAAATTTATTCAGGCTGCCAGTGCCTCTTTTGCCTTGAGGTTTACGGATATGACCTTTGACACACCATCCTCTTCCATTGTAATGCCGTAAAGGCTATCGGCAAATGACATTGTTTTCTGATTGTGTGTAATTACGAGAAATTGCGTATTTGAACACATCTCTTTTATCATATCCCTGAACCTGAAAATATTTGCCTCATCAAGAGGGGCATCCACCTCATCCAATAGACAGAATGGGCTTGGCTTTACCATGAATATTGAAAAGAGGAGGGAAATGGCTGTCATTGCCTTTTCACCTGCAGAAAGCAGTGTGATATTTTGAAGTCTCTTGCCGGGAGGCTGGACAATTATATCAACACCTGTTTCAAGCATATTGCCCTCATCCACAAGAATAAGCTCAGCCCTCCCGCCGCCGAATAACCGCCTGAATATACCCTTAAAATTCTCATTTACCTTTGTGAAGGTTTCAGCAAACATATGCTTTGTGGTGCTGTCAATCTTCTCAATAGTCTGGTGTAGTGATTTTATAGATAGAATCAGGTCATCCTGCTGTGTCTTTAAGAAATTATATCTCTCGCTTATACTGTTATATTCCTCTATTGCTGCCAGATTTACATCACCAAATCTGTCAATCTCGCTCCTTAAAAATTCCAGCCGTGAGTTTACCTCTTCAAGATTCACCTCTTCAATAGCCACATCGGGGATTTCATTTTCTTTTATGTTATATTCCTCTACAGCCCTTCTCCTTAAATTCTCAATCCTGAGATTTAGCTCTGCCTTTTTCATCCCCAGATTATTTAAAGTATCCCTTAAGCCCGCCAGTTCTGCCTCTATTAGTTTTACTTCCTCTTCAATAGCCTTCAGGCTTTCATTTTTCTCCCTAAGGGACTCCTCCCTAATATTTATTTCCTTC
>JACRGN010000238.1 GCA_016234205.1 Nitrospinota bacterium
CAGAGATTCGATTCTGGCACAAAGGTAAACTGGTTGGAACTCAAAAAATCAAAAGCAAAGACCTGAAAAGGGTGCATCTTTGACTTCTTATAGAGTCCGGTTTTAATTTTTAAATAGTCCGATTTTAATTTTTAGCTAACACTATTTTTTGCAGGATTTTTTAAATACAAAGAGACATTGCTATTGACTTGAAATATCAGCAGTAATTAACATGTCTTATTTTATTGAAGACAATACCTCTCCGTATGTCCTATAAGCATCACCACTGAATAAGACAAAACGAACCATTTCAATTTCTGGATGGAATTTAATATACTCAATTATTGCAGACAATGCAATCTTCGCCGCCTCTCTTATCGGGTAGCCATAGGCACCTGTGCTTATAGATGGAAAGGCAATACTCTTTATTTTATTTTCTGATGCAAGCCTAAGGCTGTGTTTATATGCACCGTATAGGAGTTCCGCCTCTCCATGTCTCCCATCACTATAAACAGGACCTACAGCATGGATTACATATTTTGCCTTCAAGTTGCCGCCTGCAGTTATCCTTGCCTCGCCTGTTGGACAGCCGCCTATCTTTCTGCACTCTTCCATTATCTCCGAACCGCCAGCCCTGTGGATCGCACCGTCAACACCCCCCCCCCGGCAAGCCTTGAATTTGCGGCATTGACAATTGCCTCTGTATCCTGTTTTGTAATATCCCCTTCAACCAATTCAAGCACTGTTTTATTTATCAAGACCTTCATAAATACAGATAAAATGGGTCCGACTTGCTTGTCATTGCGAGCCGAAGGCGAAGCAATCTCTAACATTGAATTTCCTATACATTTAATTAATCTTTGATATAACAGGCAGTACAAGGGGCTCTCCCCTTGCCAGTCTTTGGAAGTTTTTTTGAGGATTATATCTTTTCAAAAGCCAGAGCGGAATTTCATTTTCTTCACACAGCTTCCATATGGTCTCACCGCGTCTTATTTCATATGAAGTCGTCCCATCTACTTTATAATTGGAGAAGAAGTCCTCCTGAATTGCCATGTGGTATTCAGCCCTTTTTTCCTCAAACTCATCTTTCGCAGCAGATATGAAAGGTATCTTTATCCTCTGTCCGATTCTTAAACCAGCCCTCCTCCTCAAGCCGTTTACATCCTTTAACCTTTGAACTGATACACCGCTCCAGTCGGCATAATGCCCTATAGTCTCATCGGTCTCTACATTTATATAACCGAAGGTAATCTTTTTTGAATTAAATCCTTCGGGGAGAGCAACCTCATATGCAGCCCTTTGAAATCCTGTTGAAGGGGTTAAACTTTTAATCTTTGATTCTGCCGATAGATGCATATTTTCTTTATTTGTTTCAGATGTAGATTTTACCAGATTTCTTTCTTTTGAAATAAGTTTCATCTCTCCAGCGTCAGATTTAATTGGAATTCTTGCACTCTTTTGATATTGGGTATTTGCCTCGCCTCTTGCCGCATCTTTTCCATAAGCCAATTCAGGAAGTTTTAAAGTCTGCCCGGGGTAAATACGGTTTATATTATCCAGCTCATTTATATCCATTATAGCTGAGACTGTAATATTATTTCTCTGGGCTATTGTAGTTAAGGTATCCCCATATTCAACTGTATGCCATGAAGAGTGTTTTTGAGTTTGATTAATCATATTTTTAGGCAGGGAAGCATACATATTACCAATATCAAATGACCTCCCCCTTGGTATCTTCAATTCAAATCCCTTTGGTATAAACCGTCTTGAGACAAATATGGGAGGCCTTAAGGCAGGGTTAAGATATTTTATTTCGTCTTTATTTAATCCCATATGTTTGCTTATGCCGGCAATATCCAGATAACTTTCAACCTTAACCACATTGTATTCAACAGGCTTTTCAAATTCTATATCTCCAAAATATTTTTTGTAATTTCTTGAAACATCCAATGCGGCAAGGAATTCACAAAAGAAATTCTTTGATGCAAATCCAAACATGCGGCTGCGGTAACCATTAATCACATCTGTTACATCTTCCCCCATCCTCTCTTTTGCCCTTTTCATTCCGCTCAATCCATGATTATATGCAATTATGGCGAGGGGCCAGCTTCCAAGCTCTTCATAGTTCCTCTTTAATAGCTTTGCAGCGGCAACAGTTGAGAAAATAGGGTCTCTCCTTTCATCAACAACATAATTGATTGTCATGAACAGTCTTCCCGTAGACCTCATAAACTGCCATACACCTGCCGCACCTACACTGGAATATGCCTCATAATTGAAGGATGATTCCACATGAGGCAGTGCAGTTAATTCCTCAGGAAGATTATAACCCCTGAAAATCTCCTTCATCTTTTCTATATATCTCCCTGACCTTTTTAATCCTTCAATAAACCTGTCTTTCTGTCCCAACTGACAGCGGAGATTTCCGGCAGCAATTATAAATTTATTCGGATTATCAATCCCATCAAACTTCCTATAAACCTCAATCTCTTCACCGATTAGCAGACCGCCCTTCTTAAGTTTATTATGAATATTAGTTAAGATTGCCCTGTATTTCCTCCTTACCTCGTTTACCTTACCCCTCCTCATCTTATTGCCATGGCCGCCGCCACCTATATCCACAACATCATAGATTATATTCAGATTGTCCTTATCATGGACTACCACATGGCTTGTTGTAAATTCTGAGTATATCCTTTTCCAGAAATTAACATTGATTTGCAGACTGGAAGGGACATGAAAGAGGTTGGCATCGGGGGTGCTTAATTCTTCAATGAGTTTTGAATCATCTTCTGCTGGGATTGTTTCGGTTGAATCTTCCGATTCCTCAAGAAAGGCTGAATCATCCTGTTCCAGATTTTCCTCAGATACATTTCCCGTATTACTCAATGCAGGTCTTGAAATAGATATGAAAAATAAAAAAGATAAAAAGATTAGAAATGTTTTCTTCATATTCCCCCTTTATTAAAATCGCTTATATTAAAATCCTTTCCTGCACAAATGTCAAGGAAAAAGCTACCTTAAAGCTACCTTATGAAAATGAAAACACAGAGACACAGAAGCACAGAGAAAAACCGTAAGGAGAAATGAGGAAAAGGAAAATTGGGAGAATAAAATATATATAAGGAAGCCACGAGTTCATGAATGCTAAAATTTTCTTGGTTTCATGGATTCCTAATAAAGTTATTTTTTCTTCTCCATTTCGCTACCTTCTCCCTTTCTCCTTAATCTTTATTGTTTTTGCCTTTCTCAGTGTCTCAGTGCCTCAGTGGTTAATTTTCTACAGACCCAAATTAATTGACTTGATGTAATGGTTTTTGATAGATTTATTACATGAGAGAGATTCTCCATGATATTTTAAAATCAGCCCTGAATAAAACAATAAATTCAGGGGAGCTCAGCATACCGAAAATTCCATCATTTGCAGTTGAAAAGCCAAGGGAAGAAAAGTTTGGTGATTTTTATACAAATCTTGCAATGGTTGTAGCCCCGCAGGCATCAAAAAATCCAAGAGATGTGGCAAACATCATAATATATAATCTGAACGGCTATTCATATGTTATTTTAAAGTTTGAAATTGCAGGTCCCGGTTTTTTAAATTTCTTCATGACTCATGATTTCTGGTTAGAAGCCTTAAGAGAGGTTATTAAAAAAGGGAATGAATACGGCTCATTGACAATCGGGGCGAAAGAAAAGATTCAGGTGGAGTTTGTAAGTGCAAATCCTACAGGGCCCTTGCATGTGGGGCATGGGAGGGGGGCAGTAATTGGTGATGTGCTCGCCAACATCCTTAAAAAGGCGGGATATGATGTCCTCAAGGAATATTATATTAATGATGTCGGATTACAGATGGAGACCCTCGGTCGTTCTGCACTGATCAGGTATAGGCAATTACTTGGGGAACAGATAGAATTCCCGCAGAATGGATACAAAGGGGATTATATAAACGATATTGCAAAGGATATAATCTTAAAGAAAGGGAAACATTTTCTGGAGTTGCCGGAAAAGGAGGCACTTCCATTTTTTATAGAATTCACTGCAGATGTAATTCTTGAAGGGATAAAAAAAGATTTGAAAGATTTTGGCGTGAGATTTGACCGCTGGTATAGTGAAAAGACACTTCATGAAAGAGGCATGGTAGATAAAGTGATAGGCTGGCTCAAAGGTAAAGATTTTATCTATGAAAAAGATGATGCACTCTGGCTCAAGGCAAGTGCCTTTGGCGATGAGAAGGACAGGGTTGTAAGGAGGGGTACAGGCTACTATACATATCTTGCCTCTGATATTGCATATCACAAGGAGAAATATGAGAGGGGATTTAAAAAGGTAATTAATATATGGGGGGCAGACCATCACGGCTATGTTCCGAGGATGAGGTCTGCAATAAAGGCACTTGGATTTGATGAGAAATCTTTCAGCGTCCTGCTTGTGCAGTTGGTAAATTTAAAAAAGGGGGGGCAGATTTTATCAATGTCAACCCGAAGCGGCGAATTTACAGAGCTCTCTCAGGTAATAAAAGATGTTGGTAAAGATGCAACGAGATTTTTCTGCATGATGAGGAGTTCAGACAGCCACCTTGATTTTGACCTTGACCTGGCCAAGAAACAATCCTCAGAAAATCCTGTATATTATGTCCAGTATGCACATGCAAGGATAAGAAGCATCTTCAGACAGGCAGAAGAAAATAAGCTGCAAGACTTGAGCCTTGAAACCTGCAACTTAAAACTTCTAAAACTCACTGAAGAACTTTCCATAATTAAAAAAATTCTCGCCTTCCCGGAATTAATTGAGAAGATGGCATTGACTCTTGAGCCACATTTGATTACCCACTACCTGCTGGATTTATGTGGGGAGTTCCATAGCTACTATAAAAAACACAGGATTATATCGGATGATAAAGATTTGACTAATGCAAGATTAATGCTGATAAAGGCATTAGGAGTTATCATAAAAAACTCACTTGATATTCTTGGTGTGGCAGCACCGGAGGAGATGTAATTTATGTTTAAAAATTTTGAAATAAAATTAAATAATATACAGTCAATAATACTTGTAATAAGCATATTTACCATAGGTATATTGAGTTTTGCCCTTGGTTTTTTAATCGGGAAAGATTCACCTTCAGAAGTTATCACCTTAAAAACTGAACAACCAAAAACAACTGCCTCACTTGAAAAGAAGGATAGTGATATCATTCATCTCCCATTACCCCGTATAGAGGAAGAACAGGAGGCTAAAACAGCAAAGGTAACACCTAAAGAAACTGAAAAACCTGTTCAACAGGCTCAGGATAAGGAACTGACATTTTTCAAAACACTTCCCGATACAAAGAAAACCGAAGGGGGGAAAAATAAAGACGAAAAAAAGATAAAAGATGCTCAAAAGAAGGCTGCAAGTCAAAGCCTAAGCAGCACCACTCCTGATATATTTCCGCACAAAGGGGGGGCACAATCAACTCCCCTATTACATAAAAATACTGATGAGAAAAAAACAGCAGATAACCACAGCATTAAACCTGAAACCCGTCCTGCTTCTACTGCCTCTACACAACTTTCATACACTGTCCAGGCAGGTTCCTTTAAAACTATGAATGAGGCATCAAATTTTAAATCCAAGTTAGACAAGAAGGGTTATCACACATACATAACAACTTATGATACACCAGATGGCAAATGGTTCAGGGTCAGGATAGGGCAATTCAAGACAAAAGATGAGGCAGAGTCTTTGATCAAAAAACTCAAGTCGGAAGAAAATCTTGCTTCATTCATAACTCAGTATAAATAAACCTTAATCATTTCATCACCTCACTACTGCTTTTGCAATCTTTACTTATAAATATCATGGGTGCCAATATCTAAAAATAAAACTTCTTCATCGTTAAGAAAGATAAATTTTATGCGGTAAGAGTAATTTATCCAGAATGACCAGCATTCCTTCTCTTTACCAGAGAGCTTATGTGTTTTTAAGATTGGATTAAATGGATTTTCTTTGAATATCTTTTCTTTCTTTTCAGCTTCATTTATGGCTCTTTCGGAAAGTCTCTTTAAAGATTTAAGAAACTTTTTTGAGTAATTAACGCTTTTTACTCTGCCTTCTTTGTCTTCTCTCATATACCTTTAAAGCTTCTTTTATAGATTCGGCTTCAATTGTTTCTCCTCTTTCATATTCTCTTAATCCCTCTTCAACCAGTCTATCCAACTCCTCCGCCCTCTTCCCTTTTAAATAATAAGTAGGCACTGCCCTTTCGCAGAGTTTTTGATATTCCTTTAAGGATAAAATTACAACTCCACCCTGTTTTTCTATTTTCTCTCTATCAATAGTAACTGTAGCCATGTATCTAATATATCACCACCTCTAAAATAAAGTCAAACTGCGTCCCTCCCTATCTCTATCTCACCACTGCTTTTATAATCTTAACCACCAGCCTCAATCTTTCATCATCCGCCTCTTTGAGCAGAGAGTTTAGGGTTTCTTTTAACTCTCGCTTATTATACAAAAGCTTATTATACAAAAGCTTGACAAATATTAAGCAATAGACTACCATTTCAATTGGTAGGAGTAGTTGAAATAATAGGAGGAATCATGCAAGCAGTAAAAGTATTACCAAAAGGGCAAATAACACTTCCGAAGGAAATAAGAGAAAGTCTTGATATAAAAGAAGGGGATACTCTAACTATTGAGAAAACAGCTGGTGAGGTTATTTTAAAAAAAGGTAAAACCATTCACGATTACATAGGTTTCCTGCCTAAACCAGAAATTCCTATTGAAGATGTTATAGAAAAGGCTACTGAGGAGGCAGTAAAAGAGCGTGTATAAGGCATTTATTGATACCAATATATTAATCAGAATTTTGGTTAAGGATGACGATATTAAGAGAAAATCATGTGAAAAACTCCTTGAAAAGGCTAAACGTAAGGAGGTCATTCTTTATATCCTGCCGGTTGCAATCATAGAAATAGTCTGGGTATTGGAGAAATATTATAAACTTGATAAAAAGGTTATAAGAGAACTTGTAGAGGCTATCTTGAATACCCCTGAACTCAAGTGCGAAATGGAAGATGTTTTCAAAAAGGCAATAAAATCCTATGAGGAAAAGAATATAAAATTTGCCGACGCAGTGATGGGATACTGGGGGTTAGAGAGAGGCTTTTCTACTGTGTATACCTATGATGAAAAGGATTTTAAAAGGATAGAAGGGCTTGAAGTGAAAAAACCGTAAGATTACTCAACCATATAATTCACCTCACCACAGCCTTTACAATCTTTACCCCGTTAGAAGTCTATAGACAAAAAGTAATGAGATAATTAACCATTAGATGACTTTAAATAGGGAATTTCTAACGGGGTTTACCAGCAGCCTCAATCTCTCCTCATCTGCCTCTTTAAGCAGAAAATTTAAAGTCTCTTTTAACTCCTTCTGACTGGATGCTTTGTGCGAAAATTCTTAGTATATTCTGTCTGAATAGTAAGTTGGATTTCTGTGTTGATGGGCTATACAGGTAATCAAAATATCATCCCCATCAAGCACATACAAGATTAAATATGGAAATCGCATAATGTTAGCCCTTCTTGTGTTCTTTCCAATTTTTCTCCATGCCTCTGGAGCTATAGAAATATAATTAACCGTGCTCAGAAATGCATTGTAAAACTGTTCACCCAATCCCGGCATTTGGTCATCGTAATAATCAATACCCTCCTCCAATTCTTTGTCGGAGGGAGGAATCAAGATAACATTCATTTTTCAATTCTCGCGCGAAGACGCTCAAGAGGTATCCCTTTTACACGGCCTTTTTTATAGGCATGATATCTGTTTTCAGATTCTTTCACCCATATCTTTTCTATTTGCTCATCAGTTTTATCAAGGCTGTCCAAGAGGACTTCAACTAAATGGATTTTATCAACAACATTTAATTCTAACACTTCTGCCTTTATTTGTTTTACCAGCATTTTTCATTATCTCCTTTCATTCACACATAATATACGAACTTCCTATTTCCCCTGATAATGTTAAATATAACACATCATATAAATTTTTCAATATGGAAACATTAGATTAGATGTCCCTAACTATCTCACCACAGCCTTTACAATTTTTACCCCTATTAAAAAGTGTATTAATCATGGTATAAAGGTATGGTGTGGTAATCCTGTTTCATTTTGTGAAAAGGAGGGATTGAGATGAAAACCGTAAAGTATATTGATGAAGAGGTTATAATTAAAAAAGCTATGGAGGCTCTTTTCAGAGAGTTAGGACCAGTAGAAGCCATTCGTTTTATTAGCATGCCCAAAAAAAAGAGGTTAGAGAGCATCAGGCGTCATAGAGAGTGGCAAAAGGCATTAGATAAGTCGAAATTTTTTGATGAAGTTTTTGGTGCATAACAGAAGTATATGTTTGAGATGAAATAGATGTTACAGTTGTTAATGGTTTTATAAGAGAAAGGCTATTCTTACCTCACCACAGTTTTTGCAATCTTTACCCCGTTAGAAGTCTATAAGCAAAAAGTAATGAGATAACCAACCATTAGATGACTTTAAATAGGGAACTTCTAACGGGGTTTACCACCAGCCTCAATCTCACATAACCCGTTGCCAAAACCAAAGATATATCGCCCGTATCCTGTCATCGCATAGAGGATATATTGCTGAAGAGCCGAATGCGGGAAAACCGCCGGGGCACCCAGCACATAAATTATATGCTGGGTCGGGTTCTGTGAGGGGTGTCAAGACACTATCCAAAACACTATCCAAAACTTGTGAGAGGGTTTGTAATACCAATGGGGGACGCTGAATAGGGAAAAGCCCTCTACGAAAGAGATATAGGGCCCCTGATAGATTCAATCAGGGGCAGTTCCAAACCCACGAAAGAGGATAAGAAAGTGTTTGAAGACATCTTTCCTTTTTGCGATCAATTCCTTTAACTTGTTATTCCCCGTAGCTCTGCTGCGGGGTTACCTTATATTTCCTCTCCCCTTGAGGGAGAGGGTTAGGGTGAGGGGTAAAATAGAATTACCACTCATACCCTGCAGCTTGCTGCAGGGTGGTTGATTCCCGGGATTTCCTGCAGACTGTTTTATTTCAAAGTTCTTGTAAAAAAAACTTGACAATATATAGGGTAGGGGGTATGCTATATTTATGATTTGTAATTTTTTATTGCAAATAACTTTAAAAATTTGTTATGGATCAATCGCAATAATAATTTTAAAACCTTACCCTCCATGCAGGGTAATTAAAAGGAGGGAAATATGTCATTGATATCGGCTGAAAATATTCATAAAGATTATCAGATAGGTGATATTTGCGTTAAAGCGTTAAAGAATATTAATTTTGGGATCGAGCCTTCGTCTTTCGTGTCCTTTGTAGGGCCTTCGGGCAGCGGAAAGACCACACTTTTGAACCTTATCGGATGTCTTGACAAACCGACATCCGGGAAGTTAAAAGTTGCGGGGACCGATGTTATTAACCTTAATCGCAAACAGAGCGCGTTGTTCAGGGGTAAGACTATTGGATTTATTTTCCAGGATTTTAACCTTATCCCGGTTTTAACCGTTTATGAAAATATTGAATATCCTCTTTTGATGGTTGAAGTTATACCTCCTAATGATAGGAAAAAGAGAGTTAATGAGTTGTTGGAAGCTGTTGGTATGGTTGATCAAAAAGACAAATATCCTGACCAGATTTCAGGCGGACAGAAGCAGAGAGTTGCCGTTGCGCGAGCATTGGTCACGAATCCCAGGCTTGTGCTTGCCGATGAACCGACTGCTAACCTGGATCGTAAAACAGCATATATAGTAATCAATCTTATGAAGAGGTTGAGGGATGAATTTAAGACGACATTTATATTTTCTACCCATGATCAGAAAATTGTCGGTGAGGTTGATGTATTATACACGCTTGAAGATGGAGAATTGAAAAGCGCGGAAGTTAAAGGAGGAGGGAAAAAGAATGCGTAATCTTTTTAAAATTGCTGTTAGAAATCTAATGAGATACAAGAGAAGAACATTGTTAACCATTTCATTGATAACCATCGGCGTGGTCTTTGTTCTTGTGTTTATTTCAATATCAGGTTCATTCAAAAATATGATGATAGGTCAAATAACCGATTCCCTTGTCGGCCACATACAGGTTCACAGAAAAGGATATTTAGCAGCTACAGAAAACATGCCCCTTGACCTGAACTTGAAATTTTCAGAATTCAAACAGTTAGAAAATACTCTCAATAAACAATCAGAAATAGAGGCATACTCTCCAAGAATAAAATTGGGCGGGATGTTAAGTAATTTTGTAGCGACAAGCAATATCAGCTTAATCGCGGTTTATCCTGACATGGAATTTAAGACATTGCCTCTTCTTCCGTCAAAAATAATAAACGGCGAAAAAAATTTTAACAGAGGTGAAATCATTATTCCTCAACTTCTTGCTGAAGGCATGAATATTAAAGCCGGCAATGTAGTAGTTGTTGTTGCGACAAATAATGACGGCTCGGTCAATGGGAAGCAGTTTAAGGTCGCGGGTATTGTAGAAAGGTTGTTCGGGCCATCCGGCAGAAACGGATATATTCATATCGAAGACGCGGCAGAACTTCTCAGAATGGAGGAAATAGAGGTAAATGAAGTCGCGATAAGGCTGAAAAATTTTGACATGCTGAATCCAATAAATCAAAAGCTTGAAAAATTGCTTTCAAAGGAATTGAGCCAGCAAGGTAAACCCCTCTTTGAAGTACATACATGGGAAAAACTCACTCCTTTCTATACTATTTCTCGAATGATCGATGTTATGACATTCTTTATTAAGCTTATGCTTACAGCCATAGTTCTGATAAGTATAATGAATGTTATGATTATGGCGGTATACGAAAGGATACGTGAGATTGGTACCATAGCCGCGATAGGCACTTTGCCGGGAAAGATACTTTCCATGTTTATCATAGAAGGTTTATGCCTCGGTGTTGCAGGAGTTGCAATTGGAAATATTATGGGAATGCTTATTATCTTTATTATTAATTCATTGCGATTTACTTTTAATTTTGGAATGGTGACGGGACTGCTTCTTTCGGCAAAGATTCATCCGGCAGACCTTTTGTCCATATCCGTAACTGTAATAATCGTCTCGATAATAGCCAGCCTCGAACCGGCCTTTAAGGCTTCAAAAATGGAACCGATTAAGGCGCTGAGACATATATAGGAGATATACATAATGAAGACTATAATTATTTTTATTACATTGATGCTGACAGCCACAGTGTCCGCGCTTGATAATACACAGCTTTTAAAAGAGATTGACAGGAATCTTCAACCGGAATCTTATGAATCCTACAGAAAGCTCATTAACATTGAGCCGGACGGCAGCAAAAAAGAGTATACTCTTTTTTTTATAAAAAAAGGCGTGGACAAAGTTGTGGCTCTCTTTCTATTCCCTGCCAGTGAAAATGGCAGAAGCATGCTGAGACTCGGGGATAATATGTGGCTTTACATCCCCAATGTGGGTAAACCAATACGTTTAACGAGTCTTCAGTCCGTTACCGGCGGACTTTTCAATAATGCGGACATCATGCTGCTGGATTTTACCGTGGAATACAATGTTGAAAAGGTGGAAGAAAAAGGCAATGAATATTTGCTTTATCTTAAGGCAAAGACAAAAACAGTCGCTTATGACAAAGTAAAACTCTGGGCGGACAAAAACAAAAAATTCCCAACAAAGATAGAATGCCTCACAGAAACGGACATGCTGATAAAAACCCTTTATTTTAAGGATGTAAAAGATTTTGGGGGAGGGGTAGTAAGGCCTTCTGTCATAGAGACCATCAGCCCCTTGTATAAAGGTTATAAATCAGTGATGGTATTTGCTAAAATAAAAGAAAAAGATTTCAAAGATGAAGTCTTTACATTGACATTCATGCCGAATCTGGAGTCGCTGAGGTGACAAAATGGATATGTATTTTATATTTTGTCCTGTATCCGATATCTTTAACCTTTGCCGGGGATGAATACACCTTTGACATCTCCGAGATAGAAAAAAAACTCTATCATCTTGGCGGTTATGCGGAGTTCAAGCCGATTCTTTTAGGACTGAACAAGGATGCTGCTTTCTATAAACTCAAGTTTTACAATCGGAATGAAGCCGGTACAATCAAAGAGTATGACGCTGCACTTCAGCTTGACGCCAGTCTTGAAAAAGATATTGCAAAATTTTTTATTCGTACGAATACCAGTTATAAAAATTTTTATCTCGGAGAGACACAAGAGACTGTCATTTATGAAGGATTCCTGTCCCTGAAACCTTCTTCATCGCTAACAATCAACGCGGGTAAAAAGACGCTTTTATGGGGTAAAGGATACGCGTGGAATCCTTTAGCTTTTGTTGACAGGACGAAAAACCCTGATGATCCGGAACTTAATATTGAAGGTTATATCATAGCAACAGCGGATTATATAAAAAGTTTTGACGGCCCATTGAAAACCTTTTCTTTTACTCCTGTCATAATCCCTGTTTACAAGCATGTAAACGATAATTTCGGGGAACCCGATAAACTGAATTTTGCCGGGAAGGTATATCTATTGCTCTATGACACAGATATTGATTTTATCAGTCTTTCCGGCGGCAGTAAGACAACTCGATATGGCATTGATTTTTCCAGGAATATAACCACGAATCTTGAGATACATGGAGAGTTTGCATCCATCAATGATTACAAAAAACAATTTATCAATGATAAAGGGAATATTTTTGAAGATAGATATAATGCTAAAAGTTATTTAATAGGAATCAGATATCTTACAGAACATAATGACACATTTATTTTTGAATATTATCGAAACGGAACGGGCTTTACCAAAAATGAAATGCAGAATTATTTTTCATTTATAAATAATGCGTATGATTCCTATCTTTCATCAGGCGACGATACTCTTATGAAGAAGGGACTAAACATCACGAAAGGAAATTATGACAGGATGAATCCGATGATGGATTACATTTATATGCGAATCAGCCGAAAAGACCCTTTTGATATTCTCTATTACACACCGGCAGTGACAGCGATAGCCAATATTAATGATGGAAGTTTTACTTTGTCTCCTGAGTTATTATATATCGGTATCACCAATCTGGATTTGAGGTTTAAGACGGCATTCATTTCAGGTGAACGGGACAGTGAATACCGTCAGAAACAGAACAATTACAGGATTGAGTTTAGAGTAAGGTATTATTTTTAAAAATAAAAAAGATAATTGACAAAATATTTCAGGATACGAATATAATAAATTTATTGACAATTTATGATGCAGTGGATATTTTATATACGGAAAGAGAGGATAAATGAAAGAAAGAAGGAAAGAGACTCTTACACATATTAAGCGCATACAGGGTCAAATCGATACGCTTGTGAAATATATCGAGGAAGGAAAGGATTGTCTGGACATCGCAATGCTTACAACATCAATCGCAAAATCATTTGACGCGTTGAGATTTAGAACTTTTGAAGGTTTTATTCTACATCAAATATTGGGAGGGAAACAGATTCCCGAAGACCGAATCAAAAAACTAAATTCTTTAATTTCACTTTATAAAAAATAAGAAATAACTTAGAAAAGAGCCTTGAGACCATAGATGCAAAGGCTGAGGAGTCAAAGACAGAGGTTAAAAGGCTGTCAGAAGATTTAGCCCTTCAGAAAAAGCTCGAATTAAAAGATGAGCTTACAAAAGAGCTTGCCACAAAGTCAGATATACTTCTTGTCCGTCAAGAGATGCAGACTATCAAAGTAGAGCTTGAAGGGAGAATAGAGAGTCTTAATACAAAACTCAATTTCCTCATTTTCCTTATGATTATAGCCCTTACTTTAATGAATCCGGTAATGGCTGATATAATAAAAAGTTTTTTGAAGTAACTTTATGAAAATTACTTTATGGCATCCACATTGCACAGACAGTTTAACAACCTTAAAGATAATTTTTCAAAAAAGGGGAGACCATGTATTTGGTTTCCCCTTTTTTTATTTATAACTTTGGATAAGGAGGTGAAACCCTCACGAGCCTTCGGCTCACAAAGAAAGATGAAAATCCCCCTTACCCCACCCTCATGCCTCGGAGATCGCACTGGGTCTCAAGACTGGAACTGTGAGATATAGAAATTGATTTACCTTTATCTTTATATCCAGAATATTTCAACCAACTGCTCAACTTTTTTAAACTCCGAATCGCTGGTTACTACAATAACCTTATACTCTATGGCAGAGGCAAGAACAAAACAGTCGGCATAAGAAATGCTGTATTGAGCCTTATATTCTGCTGCGCCGTAACTCAAGGCTTTAGCCTTGATTGTATCAAACCTAAAGGTTTGAGTTACTTTGTTGACATCCTTTTCGCATTATTTAAAATCTCCTCTGCGTTCTTTAAGAAGCCTCTCTGAAAGGGAGGGTTTGGATGGTAAAATACCACAGGCGGCCTTCACAGGGTCTTCAACAGGGGGAATAAGATAAATGATACCTTCATATTCCAATATCTGAAGTTCTGAACCCTGTTCTATGTGATTATATCAGCAGGTATGACAACCTGCCCTTTGGATAAGGTTTTTACAGTAGCCATAAGTTTAACCTCCAAAAATATAGTTATACAATCATTAATATTGGAATTAATGGTATAAATTTATCCCCAGAACTCTACAGGGTGAGTATAGGGATGATATTTAAAGTGTTTATCAAAGGCAAAGACTGCTTCAATTTTTAATTGGTTAATCAGAGCAAAGCTGGTGCAATCTGTAAAACTTAACCTTTTGTCTTCAAATTTTTTGAAGATGATTTTTGCAGCTTCTATCACTTCTTCTGTGATGCTGAGGATGGTGATATTACTTTTATTTATCTGGTCCATAAATTTTACAGATGTGCTATGACTACTCCTGCACTTAAGGAGGGTATATACCTCGTCCAGAACATAGTCAGAGGTATAGAGGATAGGTTTTTGTTCTTGGAGTTGTTTATAAAGAGATTTTGCCCTGATGTTGTACTGGTCTTTAGGGATGGTTAGGGCACAGAAGACGCTGGTATCTATAAAAGCCTTCAATCCAGAACCTCACCGTATAGGTATTTATCATGATTGGTGGAAAGGTCTATATCTAAACAATCTTTTGCAATATCTATGATCCCAGCGAGGGTGCATGCTTCTTGAGATGTGTATTCAACTTCCTCTGTAAGGAGTATTTTAATTTTTTTATGTTCTTTTACATCAACCTTTTCCAGCGGTTTAAAAACACCATCTTCAAATACAACATCAATTGCTTTATGCATAATCGTGTTACCTCATCATTTGATAAACTTTATAAATTGCTAATCTTAAAAAATTCAAATTATTATAGCATAATTAAAGTCAATAACCATCTAAATTGAGAGCAATATTGAAATTTTACTGTAAAATAGAGAGATTCAATTGTTCTAATACCTATTAAGAATCTGTGGCTATGCGTAATTTGGGATGAATTAGATTATGTCTTCAATTCTACTATAGTAACCCCATCTCCACCCTCCTGAACATTACCCGGACGGAAACTGTTTACATAAGGGGATTCCTTCATGTATTCCCTCAGCATTTTTTTGACAGCCTCTGTTCCATGCCCGTGTATAATTCTTACCTCTGTAACCTCACCCTGATACGCCCTATCCAGAAATCTTATTGCCGTCTCTCGTGCTTCATCCACCCTCATACCGCGCAGGTCGCACTGGGTTTCAGTGCTGGAAGAAGGAGATGCAGAAACATTTTCTTTCTTTATTTGCAGTTTTCTATCCTGAAAATGCTTTTTTAGTTTTTCTAACTGACTATCCTCAGATTCAGGGGGTGCAATTGAAAGTTCTTCAGTTATTCCTTCAATCTTTGCCTTTGCTTCTTTAACTTTTACAGATGTCTTTTCTTTATTTAATTCATTTATAATCTCTTTTATTTTTTCTCTCGCATCAGCCACATCTTTACTCAACCGCTTCTTTTTAGTACTAAGATATTCCCTCTCCTCCTCTTTCATCTTCTCTGTAATATTTTTCTGTTCTTCTAAAAGGTTTTCTGATTCTTTTCTTACTAATGATGCCTTCTGATACTCTTCATCTAAAGTCTTCTTAAGATTCTCAAGTCTATTAACTGCATCCTCCAATCTTTTTTCCTTTTCCTTTATTAGAGATGCTGACAGTTCTATAATCTTCTTGTCCATACCAAGCTGCGTTGCTATATTTAACGCAGAACTTCCACCGGGTATCCCCTGTATGAGCCTGTATGTCGGCGAGAGAGTTTTTAAATCAAACTCCACACTTGCATTTCTAAATTTGTCTCTAATCATACCAGTTGCCTTTAACTGTCCATAATGAGTCGTTGTAATAACCTTTACCCCTCTGCCTGACAACTCTGTTAGAATAGCTTCAGCAAGTGCACCACCCTCTGATGGGTCGGTAGAAATCATAAGTTCATCAAGAAGGATGAGTGATGAGGTGGATGCAAAATTTAACATCCCTATAATATTTAAGATATGACCTGAAAAGGTGGAGAGATGCCTGCCTATATCCTGCTCATCACCTATGTCAGCATAAATCTCAGGGAATATAGCCATATCAGAGCCATTATTTACAGGGATGTGGAGTCCTGCCCTTACCATCAATGCCGTTAGTCCTACTGTTTTGAGGGTTAGCGTCTTACCTCCTGTGTTTGGTCCTGAGATAATGAGGACATTAAAATCAGGTGAGAGAGTTATATCATTAGGGACTACATTTGTATTAGTCAGTATCAAAAGCGGATGCCTTGCTGCCTTCAAGTCTATATTCCCATCTGAATTTATCTCCGGCTCCACAGCGTTCATGAGCTGGCTCAATTTTGCTTTTGCATGGATAAGGTCTAAATCTGTAAGGATATTCAGATTATTCTCAATAGCTATGGAATTATTTGCAACAAGAGAAGTCAATCCCTTTAATATCCGCTGTATCTCTCTTTTCAATTCCGATTCAGCCATCTTAAGCTGATTGTTAAGTTCCACCAATTTTTCAGGCTCTAAAAATATAGTGGCACCGCTTGATGAGGAATCATGCACAATCCCATCAATCTTTGACTTATATTCAGCCTTTATTGGCAATACATATCTATCCTCTCTCTGGGTATAGTAACTGTCCATCAGCATTTGAGAATACTCATTTGATGATATATAGGATTCAAGTTTCCTTATAATCTTATTCTTAACAGAGCGGACTTTTTGAGACAACTCTCTCATTTCAGGAGTAGCATTTTCATTGATTTCACCTGTTTCAGTAATACAAAAATCTATCCTTTTCTTTATTTCTGATAGGTCATCTACAGGGAAGACAATCTTATATAGTGTTGGTGCATTTTCCCTAAACCTGAATATAAAGGATTTCACCATTTTGGAAATACTTAAAAGGTTGGATATATCTTTCAACTCTACAATCTCAAGTGTTATATCTTTTAATGCCTTGCTGATGGCTGGACTTATGTCTTCAAACCTTGTAAGGGGGAAATTCTCGCTACCTGCAATAATCTCTTTCATCTCCGATGTCTCTCTTAATTTTGTTTTGATAGATTCAAGAGGCGAATTCTGCGAATTTTCAGGGATAAGAGTCCTGGCAATCTCAGCCCCTTTAGACGAGACTGCAATGGAAGAAAGATTGGCTGTTATCTCATCCCATCCCAAACTCCTTCGTGCCTTTTCAATAAGATTATCTTTATCGGGAATCATAGTTTCTTAAGATTTTTCTTTACTAACTCAGAGATTTCTCCCAATATGTCTTCCAGCATTGGTCTTATTGCAGGTATTAGTCCTCTGTTTGTATGCTTATGCTCAGGATATGTAGAGAGACTCTTGACTTTTGGGTCAAAGGCATTGTCATACCTAAAAATCAAATCACCATTTCTATTTGAGTAGTGATAGCCGTATTTCAAGATAATTGTTTCTGACTTAAAGATAACGAATTCCTTAATATGCAATTTAGAATTATCTATAAAGGTAATCACGCCTGTTATATATGCTGCATCAGGTGGACGTTCCTCAAAGGAAATATTTCGGGATTTTACATAGGGGTTTATGGCAATTTTAGAAAGGATTTCATCCAGATAGTCTTTTATTCGCATATCTCAAGGGATTCAAGCTCCTTAAGTTCGCTTTCAAGATGCTTTAAAATCTCTACCTCACCCTCAAGCTCTATAAGTTTCATATCATTTGCTTCAGTATGTTGAACCTCACCCTTCATGAGCTTATCAATATCAACTGCAAGGGCTTTTGCCAATGCGTCAACCTTCTCTCGCGTTGTCTTTAAACTGTCCATAATGATATTCTTCTCTCTTTCAACCGCTGTTTCTAATAAAGGTATGGTTTTTTCAGGAGACATACTTTTTATAGAGATTATCTTCATACTTTACCTCCTTTCCATCGCATTTATTATCATACATCTATTACCATATTTATTAAATTATACTTTATATCATGCATCATTGCCATAGAATTTATAAAAATGTATTGACAATAGCAGGATTTAAAACTATTTTATTATAACCTAAACGGAGGATAAATTTTGTGCGAAAAATTTCTATCTTTATTCTGTGTTTTTTTGTAATTGCCTTCTCCCCTGCCATTTCATTTTCAGATACAACCTCAGATATAAATAGCTTGCTTGAGAGAGAGTGTATAAATCTTAAGAAGGAAAAACTCTCTAATTTAATATTGACCGGCTTCTCTTCCGATTTACAGAAAGGTCTTGACCCTGACCTTCTTAAGATTATGGAGGGTGTTATTAAGAGGACTGATTTTGACGGAATCTCAGAGGAAAAGACATTTGAAATAATAAAATTGGTTTACGGTGCTTATAAAAAAGGTGCATCTCTGGAATATCTTGACCTGATATTTGATGTGGCATATTCAAAGGATATTAGTGTAGACCAGCTATTTGCAGCAGCCAATGCATTAAAAGAATTTTACAACTCCGATGTCCCGCAGGATATATACGAGGAGTTTGTATATCATGAGATAGAGGAGAAGTGGGACCCTTCTGTAATGCCAACCCTTACAAGAGGTTTAATATACGGTGTTGACAGAGGACTCACGGCTCAGAAGGTAGCACTGGCAATAATTATAGATGTTGATCAGAACGGACTGAAGAAGAAGAGTGCAGATGAACTGGTGCTGGATGCAATAAAAGTTGTCAGGGAAAAGGAGCCTGAAAAGTGGAAGCCCATGAAAGATGTAGAAAGAGAGTTGATGATGAAGCTGGCGAAAAAGAGGGAATTAGAAAAATTGAGGCAGGCTGCTGAGGCAAAGAAGAAACAGAAGGAATTAGAAAGACAGAGTGCTGAAGAAGATTTAAAAAAGAAATTTGAAGAAGATACGATAAAGCTTTCGGAAGATGAAAAAAAGGTTACGATTGAGATGGCTGATGTTGAGAAAAGAAATTATGAGGAGATTATAAAGTATGAGCTTGAGCAGGAGAAGATGAGGAAGAGGGAGGAGGAGGAAAAACTTAAATTTGAACAGGAAAGGCAGAGGCTTATAAGACTCCAGCAGGAGGCTGAAAGAAAAAAAGTAACTGAGGAGGTCTTGAAATACCAAAGGGATCAGGAAGAGATAAAGAAAAAAGTTGAAGAGGAGAATAGAAAGCTCAGGGCTGAAAGGGATAGGATTAATAAGGAAGCTGAAGCCACAAGAAAAAAGAATTTAGAAAAAATAAAGAAATATCAAGAAGAACAGGAAAACATTAAAGAGAAAAAAAACGAGGGTGAGGCTGTATTTGCAAGAGAGCAGGAGAAAATAGCTAAGGAAGTCGAAAAAATGATTAAAAACTTTCAGAATGAAATTTCCAGATATCAGAGGGAAGAATCGGAAGCAGACAAAATGGTAAAAGAGCATGCACAGAAACTGGATAAGGAAAAAGAAAGAAAAAACAGGGAGAGAGAGGAGAAGAGGAGAAAAGAGCTGGCGGCAATGGATCAAAAAGTTGCTGAATATGGCAAAAGGGGAAACCTTGATATTGATAGACTATTTACTGCAGTAGATAAACACATTGGAATACCCTATAGATTTGGAGGTGATTCAGAAAACGGAATTGACTGCTCTGCCTTTACAAGAAGGGTATACAGAGAACAGGGTTTAGAGATCCCCAGAACAAGTCAACAACAGTCTATGATTGGAACAGGTGTAGGTGGCAGTTCATTACAACCTGGAGACCTTATATTTTTCAATACATCCCTTGTGGGAGGCATATCCCATGTAGGTGTATACATGAATAATAATACATTTGCCCATGCAAGCAGCAGTCAGGGTGTAACAAAAAGCTCTTTAAGGGAGAGATATTTCTCAAAGAGATATGTAAGGGCAAATAGAATTATGGGGCAATAGAAATATGATAAAGTTCATATTCGTTTTATAAAGGTTGAATTATAAATAGTGCTATGATATTCATTAGATACAAAATTGTCCTTTTAAGTTTTGCAATTATTTTCATAATATCAGGCTTTAATATTTCCCATGCATATTCAGATGATAAGGCACTGAATTTCTACAAAAAGGGAATGGAGTTACAAAAATATGGAAAATATATTGAGGCACAATCCTATTATGAAAAATCACTTAGAATATACCAGAAGTCAAATTCAATTGAAGGCATCTCTGCCAATCTTAATAACATCGGTTTGATTCATAGTTTCATTGGCCAGTATGATAAGGCACTCCTTTACCTTATACAATCGCTGGATATTAAGAAAGAAAATAATTTTCCTCCGAAATCAATAGCAATAAGCTTGAATAATATTGGTTTTATTTATGATTCTATTGATGAATACGAAAATGCAATTATCTTTTATGAGGAGGCGATTAAGATAGATAGAGACCTTAACGACCCTCTTGATATAGCTACAGATTTAAACAATATCGGTGCCGCCTATAATTCATCCGGCTCGCATGAAAAGGCAATTCCATATCTTGAAGAGGCATTAAAGATATTCAGGAAACTCAATAAAATGGATAGCATTTCAGTTGGTCTAAACAACTTAGGCGAGGTTTACCGAACTCTCAGGATTTATGAAAAGGCTCTTTCCCTTTATGAAGAGGCATTGAAGATAGACAGAAAACTCAATATCCCTCAGAATATTGCAATAAGGCTGAATAACATAGGTGTTGTATATACCTCAATCAGCCAATACGAGAAGGCACTTTATTGTTTTGAGGAGTCACTGAAGATAAGAAGGGAACTAAATATACCGCAGGATATAATCCAGAGCCTCAATAATATAGGCAGTGTTTATGAATCCCTTGGTCAGAGAGATAAGGCACTTTCCTATTATGAAGAATCTATTAAGATAGGGAAGAAACTTGATATTTCCAAAAAAGCAATTTAAACAGTAAGAAGCGGAAAACCCCGCACATAACTTATGTGAGTGGAATAGCAGATAGCCTTTTTTTCCAAAATCTTATGAATCAATATTACCCACCTTTTTCTACATGATTTTTGATAATCGGTAAGTTTTAATAAAAATGCGATTGGTTTATTTAACATTCTTTGTTTTTTTCCTCATTCCCCTTCATTTTTGTACATCTTAATCAAAAGTGGCATACAAATAAGATAGAGTTGACCCTTCTTATAAAATCAGTCTCCCTTGTGCTTACTCATCGCTGAATAAACCATTCTCTCACAATATATTATTGCGAGTTCTTCTTGCGACTCGTTTTTGAGTCTTTCATGATCTGGAAACTCTTTCATGAGTTCAAGAAGCCGCTCCTTTGGAGTGTTGCGATAGCTCTCAAAAAAGAAAACGAACAATTCTAAAGGACTCTTGGCTTCTTTACCCTGCTTCATATAGACGCCAAAGAAAGTATCTGGGTGCCTCTTATACGCAGAAAACTCTTCATCAGTCAGAGGGCTGGTAGCAATGATTGATCTGCCGTCCATAAGCTTATAAGCACCATAAACCATTTTATCTGGTTCTAAAACACAGGCAGTTGTCAGTTCCCCTACTACTTCCGTTCCATCATTTGAGGATATCACATATCTCTGACCGATCCTAAGTCTTGATATATTTTCATTAAAAGCAAACACTGGTATCTCTCCGTCAAATGTAGAGGGTATTTCATAATGCTCCTTTATGGATTTTATAAGCTGCTCCATGTCAGCATGCTTTTTGCGTGACCGTAAGGCATCCCGAATATTAGAGTATTCTGTATCCACCTTGAAATCAGGTATTTTGAAACCCTCTACCAGTCCTGACCAACCGTAACGAGTTGAGTCAAGATTATAATGGTATGGATGATTGGTTACGAAGATATACGCTTCCGGAGCAGGCTTGCCCTTAATCATCAATGTGCCCTCTTTATGTCGAAGGCTTTCAAGCGATTCTCTCCACCATTTGATGTTTTCCACCCTGTCAGCATTATCGGAAACATTAACATCAATGAAGACTACCCTTTTGTGGTTGGCTTCTTTCATTAGTGCGGCACAAAGCTGATTGCTTATTATTGCATGCCCTTTGCCAGCCTGCCGTGACTTTGCTTCTACATAATACTTGCTCCCCGTCTTTCTGCATGTAGCTGTAAATTCACAGTGTGTTCTGGAGTTATCATCTTCATTCTCAAATTCAAGATCAAATCCAGCCTTGATGAACGCTGCTGCCACATAAGTTTCATAATAAGCCCCCCAGAACAAATCCTTATTTTTAAGTCGCTTAATAAGTTTTGTCTGAATCTTAATGTTATGGGCAAGCAAGTAAAGATTGTATGCAAGACTTATATATGCGACCATGGCTCCAATCATGGGATCGCTTTACACTTCTCCCGGTTTTTTGATATTTGCCTTCTGATAAAGGCAGGCTTTATGGTACCACTGAATAATTGGATGGCGTTCCTCAAACGGCTTTGCTATTTCAGCATTTCCCCACTTGCTACCGAGGACATCTTTAATGTAATGCAATAGGAAATCATGAAAGGTCTTCCAGTTGGGAGAATAGTATAATCTGCTTCCTACAGCAACAAATCGGTAGCCCTTATGCAGCAAAGATATTATAGGGCGTCCCATCCCCTGTTGCAGTTCACGCTGCTTCTGAAGTGCCTGCATTTCTTCAAGCTTTTTCCTAATCTCGTCATGTGAGATATCAGGCACAGTAGGTTTGTTAGATAGCCCTTCACAGCATTTCTTGAATTTCTTGCCGCTGCCGCATGAACAAGGATCGTTTCTTCCAAGTTTTCGCTTACCTTTTCTGGTAGGTTTACTCATGGAACACTTGAACCCAGTTAAAAATACGAACCGCTTTAAACTATTTTATCAAGCATCCTTATCGTGAGATTACCGAGATTTTTAAAATCTTCGCCGTTGAACCTGTAGAAAAAGTCTTCAAATCCTTATAAAAACGCCATATAATTACATAGAACAAAGCATTTGACCGCTTAGTAAAGAGAGAGGAGACATAATGGCGAGATATAAGGAATATGACTATTCGGAGGGGAAATTCATACCTATACACTTTGACAAACAAATTCTTCATGGAACATTTGA
>JACRGN010000247.1 GCA_016234205.1 Nitrospinota bacterium
ATGTGATGGCTGTGCGGCAGTGTGGACAATTAATTTAATGTCGGATGAATAAGTTTTGAAGATATCTGAAATTATTTTAAAATCTCGTATGTCTGTATCGTAGTGAGTATAATTTTTGAAGTTAGATATAAGCTCCTGTTTATTCCATTCAGTAGATGCATCTTCACCAAAGAAAACCTTTCTTAGATTATTGTCTATACCAATTACCCTATATCCTTTATTACAATAAAATTTTACAGTCTCAGAACCAATAAGTCCTGCCGAGCCGGTGACTATTACTACAGACATGTTTTATTTCTTCTTGATTTAATGTATAGGAATTTCAATGTTGAGCGGTTCGTTCAGGGAACGAACCCTACAGTAGGGTCTGTTCCCCGAACAGACCCCGCTCCTTTACAGAAATATGTTAAACCTTTTTTAAGTTTGATATGTTTTCAATATTGGATTTAATGAAATTATTTGGAGGATAAAATCCTTTCTTCACAGTGATATTTGGATAGACCCATGAATTTTTACCAATGATGACACAAGGAGATGTAACAGTATTACATCCAATTTCTACATAATCACCCAGCACAGCACCGAACTTTTTTACACCTGTATCTGTAGTCTTTCCCTCTGCATGTATCTTTATTGTATTAATCTTACCGCTTCTTTTTTCCTCTGATGTCCTGAACTGAAGATTTGCAAGCTTTGTCCCTGCACCTAAATTTACATAGCTGCCCACAATGCTGTCACCGATATAGGCAAAATGCCCTGCCTCTGAGTGATTCATGAATATTGAATTTTTTATCTCAGTTGTATGCCCTATTACCGATTTATCCCCCACTATCACATTACCCCTGAAATAAGAACCCTGCCTGATTTCGCAGTCATTACCAATAATTACCGGGGCTTTTATGAGTGCAGTCGGCTCTAATACTGTGCCGCTTCCCACAAATATCCCCATCTCTTTCAAAAAGAGGTCTGACCTGATTTTAACCTCCCTCCCTACATACAATACCTTATCTATCAGGGTATCTTTTTCATCCCTCACCTCCTGAAGGGTTACCCCCTCAATTATCATCTTAGGCTGAACACTCTTTTCTATTTCCTTAAACCAGTCCTTTATATATTTGTTAATTCTTCCTGTTACATCCCAGTAATGATTTATGCCTTCAAATATAGCCTTATGCCTGAACTCCGGAAGATGCTCAAATAAGTCTTCAATTTTTAGCATATCCCCTCCCTTAAAACGGTTCAAACAGTTTAAACGGCTTAAACGGTTTAAACCGCTTTTTTAATTTCAGGTATTAGATAATCCTTTACCCTCTCGCCTATATATATGAGTTTATCACTATCATTTATTGAACCCCTTACGTTAACACCTGTCTTATCTTCTGTCCCTGAGTTTCTTACAAAGACACATCCCCGTAAAGAGTTCGGAGTTAGATTTACCCTCTGCTTATCATATATCGCAATATAAATCATATCTGGCTCCTCATCCCTCACTTTCAAAGATAATTCTACACTATTTTCAAATTTCTCCATACAGATATTTTTTATAAACCTCTCTAATTTTTTCCATAACTCAGTCCCCTTTGAAAGTCGGGATTTATCAGTTTTATAAATATAAAATGTTTTTTTTAAGCCATGTTCAAACGGGCTATGCAGTTTTTTAAAATAACCCTTAGAATCTGATTTGCTGAGAATGGATTCTGATGCAACAAAGGTATTTATAGCACTCTTTAAGCCGTTTCCGGCAAATACAGAAATTTCTTTATTATCTTTAGTCTTCAAATACCCTTCTGTAATATTGTGCCCACTCTCCTCACTTCCTATTGCAAACCTATTTGACGGCTGCATTGCCTCTTTAAGAAGCCATTTATCTCCAACCTCTGTGATTACAGCTTTAAACCCAATTTTTTCAGCTGCGATGGCAGTATTTATATCGCTCTCTATCGTATTCACATATATAGAGCCTTTATACTTTTCCGGAAGCATTTCCATAAGATACATTGCCTGTAAAAATGCAGTCTCGTCCCCTGACAATACCATTACAGTATCGTCAAAGGGATTATAATCAATCCTATAGAATCTATCACCATCCGCATCAAATACAGCCCCTGCTACCCTTACCTCCCCCTTCTTTATTTCTTCTCTTTTATTCCTTCCAGTTTGGAAGATTTTATTTATAGCTTTGTTCTTTTCAAATCTCTCCCCCCCCTTAATCATATCGGATGTAATTAGTGATATGCCTTCAAGGGGAACAACACCACAGTTTAGATTTACATCACCGCTGAGGCTGTTATTAACCTCAATTATTTTTTTAAATCCCAATCTTTTGAAAATATCAGCCGCAATCCCTGAAAAAGAGCCGTTAGCCGGGTCAACAATCAAAACGATTTTTGAAAAAATGCCAGATTCCTTAATCCATGAATTTCTTGAATCACAAGAAAATTCAGTAAATACTCTGACTGCGTCATCATGTGCATATTCAAGTTTGCCTAAAAATCCCCTCGCAGCAAACCACCCCTCACCTTTCTCCTCTCCCCTGAGGGGAGAGGGTGGGGTGAGGGGAATTGATGTTTCAAAAATTTTCTTTGTAAGTCTTATATCATCTTCCGGGAAAAATTTCAATCCTGTTGGCTTAAATATTTTAATCCCATTCTGTCCCTTTGGGTTATGGGATGCAGTAATCATAAATCCGCCCTTTGCACCCTTGTAGAGCATATATATAGGTATTGCAGGTGTAGGGGTTATACCTAAAACTACTGCCTTACCGCCTGCCTTTCTGATTCCGCTCACTGCCGCAGATGTAAATTCGCCTTCAATGTCGCGGGGGTCCCACCCGATGATTATATCTTCGCCAATATTCATTTCACCACTTTCTATCAAATTGGTCACATGGCAAAAAGTGTAAAGCTCCATGAACTCTTCAGTAATAAAACCCTTTTCAACAAATGCCTGAAGCGGTGACATCCCTTTTATGGCAGGGTCAGATGATAATCTTACATCTCTTCTAACACCATCTGTCCCTTGAAGTCTATTAATCATAACTGTAGAATTTTATTTTTCTAATATGTCTAAGAGTGTGGAGAGATTCAGAATCAGATGGGCTCATTTGTAAAATCTAACTAACAACTTACCACTTACAACCATAAGAGTTAAGTTATGAGTCGTGATTTGTCAGTTGTGAGTTGTCTTTCATGCCGTTGGGTTTTTTAAAAGGACATCTACTTTTTTTATGAAATCCTCAGAAGGCTGCTCATACTCTATACCATAATAAGTTGTATCATACGGAGCCTGTTTTATATTTCTGATTATTCCCTTAAATGCTACCGGGCTGCTATTTTCATCATACTCAAATGAGAGCTGGATGTGATTTCCCGCCTTGTATTGAAGCATTGTCATTAATTTGCATCCGCCAAGACTCATGTCCACGATGGTTCCGTCACCAATCTTTTCCATTACAGTTTTTCCATTTTCATTTTTTTCATCCATGATTGATGTCCAGTAGGATGTGGATACTCTATGGTGTTTTCTTATAGATACCCCTTCCGTCTTGGCAGGATATTTTATAATAATATTTGGTATCTTTCTCTTGAGAAGGACCGTATCAATGTTATATGCCATTCCGTCTTCAGCAATAAATTTAACCTTGCATTCAGTATCAGGCATTATGTGAACGAGGGTTGCATCGGGATTGGAGAGTCTGATGGATATGCTTTCGCCTGCCGAAAACTCCATAATAACCCCCTGATATTTCTTTTCAAAAATCTCCACAAGGATACGAAGCCCTGTATAAAATATATCTTTAACCATTATTAATCACTTTTTTCTCTTGATTTTAAGACTGTCTTTATGTATTTTAAAGGGGAAATATTTATTTAAATCCCTTAAAACATTTTTGTATGTTACTATAAAAGTCAGATAAATAGCAAACTAATTTCAATTTATGTCTACAATTCTTGGGATTATAATTGGCATATCCCTGTTGTTTGTCGCCATTTTTGTAGAAGGGGGAGGGATTGGATACTTTATAAACCCGGCCTCTATGATGATTGTTATAGGAGGTGTTATTGCAGCCATATTTATCGGCTTCCCCCTGCCGAGGGTAATGGGAGTATTCAGGGCTGCGGCACAGGCATTCAGGGCTGACATTCAGCAGCCGTCATGGGTCATAGGACTTATCGTGAGGCTTGCCGTCAAGGCGAGACAACAGTCTTTATTGGCTCTGGAGGGAGAGGCGGACAGAATTAATAACAGATTCATAAGGCTTGGATTGGAGATGGTTATAGATGGTCAGCCATCGGACTTAATACGGGATGTGTTGGATACAGAGCTTGATGTCCTACAGGTAAGGCATAGAGCCGGCGGACATATATTGAGAACTGCCGCCAAACTTTCACCTGCCTTTGGACTTATCGGAACGCTTATAGGACTTATATCTATGCTTCGGAGTCTTGGGGCAGAGGCCGGTATGGGAGGACTTGGCAAAGGCATGGCTATATCTCTTGTAAGTACCTTTTATGGTGTTATGGGAACCAATCTACTTTTCCTGCCTCTGGCAGAAAAACTCCGTTCAAGGACAGATGATGAAGTTTTAAGAACAAAGATAATTACGGAGGGTATCCTGATGCTTCAGGCAGGTGCAAATCCCAGGGTTATAGAGAGGAAACTGAATTCATTCCTACCGCCGGATCTGAGGATGTCCCATTACGAAAAAATAATTAAGAAAATGCGGGTAGAAACCAAAACAGAAGAATCTGAAGAATTTGTATAATTACCATGGGGAAAAAAAACTACGATAAAGGCAGAGAAGACGGTGTAGAGGAAGGATATGAAGATGGAGAAGAGACTGCAATCTGGGCGCTATCATTCAGTGATATGATAATCCAGTTGATGGTCTTTTTTGTCCTTTTATTATCTATATCAGTTCCAAATGCAGAGCAATTTAATGCGGTGATGGAGCAGCTTCAGTCAAAATTTAAAAAGACGGTTGAACCCACAAAATTAGAGGCAGTTCAGGAACAGATAGAGAAGCTAATAGTTGATGAAAATCTTTCAAAGGATGTGCATTTAACATCAGATACGAGGGGTATAGTCCTCTTTGCAAGCGGCGACCTTTTTTTTAAATCAGGAGAATCAGAACTGAATGCTGAAATAAAATATTTCCTTGATAATATCAATGACACAATAAAGGATGTCCCTTATAAATTGCTTGTAGAGGGGCATACTGATGATACCCCAATCAAAACGGAGAGATTTCCGTCAAACTGGGAACTGTCATCTGCCCGTGCGAGCAGTGTTGTGAAATACTTTATTGAAAAAGGGGTTGCACCTGTCAGACTTTCGGCTGTAGGGTATGCCGAGTATAAACCAAGGTTTCCAAAGACACCCGAAAACCGCCCCAAAAATAGGAGGGTGGAGATAGTTATATTGAGGGAAAGGGTGTGAATACCCTTCTTCCTTTGACAACAATTCTTCCCTCTGCAAATAATTTTATTGCCTCTGGATATATTCTGTGCTCCTCCTTTAATATCCTTTCAGACAGAATCTCAGGTGTATCTGTATCCATGATCGGGACAACAGACTGTATGATTATTGGTCCGGAATCTACACCTTCATCTGCAAAATGGACAGTGGCACCTGTGAATTTTACTCCATAATCCAGTGCCTTTTTTTGAACCTCAAGCCCGGGGAATGCAGGGAGAAGAGATGGGTGGATATTTATTATTTTCCTTTTATATTTATTGACAAAATAGGGGGTTAATATCCGCATGAAGCCTGCAAGGCAGACGAGCCCGATATCCTTTTCCTCCAGTATCTTTATTATTGCCCTATCGTAGTCATCTTTAGATTTGCAAGATGAGGGGTCAATGAATACACCTTCAATATTATGCCTCTTTGCCCTCTCAAGGGCATAGGCATCCTCTTTATTACTGATAACAACTTTAATCTTTCCATTAATCTTGCCGGATTCAATTGCATCTATTATTGCCTGTAGATTTGAACCCCTGCCGGATACAAGGACAGCAATTTTTAAAGACATAGGAAATTATAAAGAAGTGTCAGTGACAGTGATTAGTGTCAGCAAAAAAAATCAACTCCTTTAACTGACACTGACACTGACACTTTCAAGGGTTTGTTCTTTTATCTTTTTCAGTAGGGTGATATTTTCAGTGTGTCCTGTCATCCTTGCAGTTATCCGCCCCTTTATCTGTTTTCCAAGAAGATAAAAATCTCCGATTATATCAAGTATCTTGTGTCTGACAAATTCATTATCAAATCTTAATTGTGTATTTATTACCTTCTCATTATCCACTAAGATTACATTACTCAATTTGCCGCCGCTCCCCAATCCCATCTCCTCTAATTTCTCATAGTCTTTTATGAATGCAAATGTCCTTGCCGGGGCAATCTCATTTTTAAAAGATTTTTCACCATCTGCAACAAATGTATACTCCAATCGTCCTATTGGAGGCGGATAATCCATTGAATAATTGACAGCAAACTTTTCAGAAGGCTCTATGTAGATATATCTGCCCGTTGAGATATCACCAACCATGTACTTTTTATCTATAACCACTTCATTGACGGCTTCATCCTGCTCTTCTATCCCTCCATCTTCAATCAACTGACAAAAATCAGCGGCAGAGCCGTCCATTATTGGCACCTCATCTCCTATCTTTATGAGCAGATTTGTAATGCCATACATGTGGAGAACTGCCATGATATGTTCTACAGTCTTTACAGAAGTCATTCCATTCCTAAGTGTAGTGGCGTAATCTGTTGATTGAACATATTCTAAATCAGCAGGGACTGTTTCTCCGGATGATATATCACCAAATATTATTCCGCTGTTAGATGGCAGGGGCGATAGGATTAAACCTGTTTTCAAGCCTGAATGCAATCCCTGTCCGCACAAGACCACACTCTGTTTAAGTGTCTTTTGGAGAATTGTTTTCCCGTAAATATCAGCATCCTTTTGCAGGCTGTCTTTTTCGCCCACGGATATATTGAGTCTTTTTAATTTTCTGACCAGACTTATTCTGTCTGTGTTTAAGGCTGCTGAAGTTTTTGGTATATCCCAGCTATATTTTTCAAGATGGTGAATAATAAATTCCTTCTCCCATGCCTTCTCAGCCTCTTCCATAGAGCTGTAGCCGTCAAACCATGCCGACCTGCTCCTCACCGAAATAACAGGGATGGCAATAGATACATCTTTTACTGATATAACATTCCCCTGTGCAGTCATTACTATATGCTCAATAACATTTTTTAATTCTTTTGCATTCCCCTGCCAACTGAAGTTTATCAGTATATCCATTGCATCGTCATCAACCTTTTCAATTTTCTTGTTATATTCATCACTAAAATATTTGATGAAGTATCTTATGAGCTCAGGTATATCCTCTCTCCTCTCTTTCAAAGAAGGAAGATTTATTGTTACTTCATTGAGGAGATTTAAAAGCCCCTCTTTAAACTTTCCCTTCTTGACCTCCTCTCTCAGGTCTTGATTTGAGGATGCAATAACCCTTGCATGGAAGGGGATAAAACTCCTCCCCCCTTTTCTTTTATATTTTCTCTCTCTTAATACCTTGATTAATTTATTCTGTAGTTTTATGCTGAGCCCTTCTATATCGTCAAGAAAGAGGGTTCCATCTTCTGCCTGTTCAAATTTACCTTTCTTAACAAATGCATCTTTTCTATTTCCAATTTTTATACCAAAGAGAAACTCTTCGGCCTCATCCTCTTTTAGGGAAGAACAGTTTACCCTTATAAATGGCACATCTTTCTTAAGACCTTGAATATGTATTAACCGTGCAATAAATTCCTTTCCTGTCCCCCTCTCGCCATTGATGACTACATTTTTACGGCTGTTAGATGATAACTTGACCAGCCTTTTTACCTCTGCAATAGCATCACTGTTGCCTACAATTTCTTCTACTTCAGTGTTTGATGTGATTATGGATTCTTTGACAGGTTTTTTATGCTCAAATGCTGCCCTGACTGTTGAAATTACATTATCCAATGACAGAGGTTTTTCTATAAAGTCAAATGCCCCCAATTTTGTCGCCCTTACAGCAGTTTCTATAGTGCCGTGTCCTGACATCATGATTACATTCAGGTCTGACCGAAGCATCTTTATCGTCTTGAGTGTCTGGATACCGTCAAGCCCTGGTATCCATATATCAAGAAGGACGAGGTCAGGAGATTTGGACTTGATTATTTTTAATGCCTCTGAGCCGTCCTTTGCCTTCGATACAGAGAAGCCCTCATCTGCCAATATGCCTTCCAGGGAGGAAAGTATATTATCTTCATCGTCTACTATTAAAATATTGCCTTTGTTCATAGTAACAGCAGGTTAAGGTTTAGATTTTAGATTTTTTTTTAACCTCGACCTTGACCTTAACCTATATTTTTCATGCCGGCAGTTCAATTATAAATTTTGCACCTCTCGGCTGATTATCCTCAATTCTTATGATTCCACTATGGTCTACCACTATTCTATTTGCAATGGCAAGCCCCAGCCCTGACCCTTTTTTCTTTGTGGAAAAATATGGCAGGAACAGCTTATCCTTATTCTCATCAGGTATGCCTATACCATTATCCTTCACTTCAATCCTTACCGTTTTACTGTCCTTTGTTAGAGATGTATCAATTTCTATAATACCATTGCCATTCACTGCATCTATAGAATTTTCTATGAGATTTATGAATACCCGTTTGAACTGCTCATGGTCTACATTTATTATATCTATTTTTGAATCATAGTTGGTTAAAAACTTTATCCCCTTCCTTATATCTTTGTAAAGGGCAAGTGTGTCATCTATAATGCGGTGGAGTTTGTAAGGCTTTGGATTAGGCTCAGGCATACGAGCGAACCTGGAAAATTCATCAATCAGCTTTTTAAGCCCCTCAACCTCTTGAATAATTACATTCGTGCTTTCATCAAATACCTCTATAAAATCTGGAGAACCCTCCTTAAACTTCTTTTTCAATCTCTGCGTATTCAACTGGATTGGCGTAAGGGGATTTTTTATTTCGTGTGCTATACCCCTTGCAACCTCCCGCCAGGCAGCGGTTTTCTGGGCCTTTATGAGTTCTGTCAGGTCATCAAATACTATTACCATGCCAAGGTATTTCCCCTCTGTATTTTTTAAGGCAGTTGCATTTACAAGGAGGGTAATTAATCTCCCTGATACCATAATCTGAATCTGGCCGTTTACACTCTCCCTTCTCGCCTCGTTCATGCCTTTTATCATTGCCCTTACAGGGTCTAAATATGATGCATCAAATGCCTTTTTATACGGCTCTCCTTTAACCTTTTTCGCCTGAATATTTAATATCTTTGATGCAGCTTCATTTATGGTAGAGACCCTCCCGTGGCTGTCAACGGAGATTACACCTGTGGCGATATTTTCCAATACAGTTTCCATGTAGCCCTTCCTCTGTTCCAACTCAATGTTGGTCTCTTTTAATTCTTCATTTGCCTTTTCTATTGCAAGCTTACCTTCTTTTAGATCAGAGGTCATCTGATTAAATGATTCCACCAGCATTCCTATTTCATCATTTGCCTTGGCAGTAATTTTAAAATCTAAATTTCCCTCTGCTACCGACTTGGTTGCCTCAGCCAATTCCTTTATTGGAACTGTTATGCCCTTAGCCAGATAGAAACCAAACCATATTGCAGAGAAGAGAATTAAGAGTGTAATAAGGAGCAGTGTTATCTCATAGCTCAGTTTTATTGGATATTTGAGGAGTTTTAGCTGTTTGTATTCCTCAAAGGCATTGACTATATTCCCAATCTTATTAACCATATCCTTTGAAATGAACCAGGAGACAACTGTTATGCCGGCTATATTCTGACTGCTAATAGCAGACTGCTGACTGTTTTTTATCGGCGATACTCCAACTACGAGATTTTTATTATCTATCAATATAATCTCCGATACATCTTCTCCGCTCAATGCTTTTTGAAGTAATGGGGTTAATTTGTCATTGAGTATCTTCTCTTTAAGGGGAGTCTCTATGGATTCAGCAACAATATTTAGATTGCTGTCAAAGATAAGTATTCCGTCAACTTTGTAATCAACCCTCTTTTTAAGGACAGTATTTTTAAGATACTGGAGATTTTCCTTGCTGACCATATTCTTCTCTAAAAAGAGTTCATTCAGCATGTTTGCATATAGGAGTATGTTTTTTCCCGAGCCTGCATAATAACCCTCCGCTACATCCAAAGACCCCTTTAATGAGTTTTCTATCTGCTGATTGAACCAGTTATTTATACTGTTTGTAAGGAGGCCGCTGGCGACCAAAAATAGAAGAAAAGACGGGACGAATGTCAGGACTGCAAATGATAAAACTAATTTTGTCCTGAATCTGGCACCAATAATTTTCCATTTTCTATCTAAATATAGTTTTACCAGATTTTTGCCTACTATCAGCACCAATACAGACAGGAGGATTATGTTTATATTGACAAGGAGCAGAACTGCAATATTGCTGGCAATCGGGGTTGATACATGAGACTGCTGTATATAGACTTCTACTGAAGTTAAGACAATAAGGAGAAGAAGGATACCGAATATTATCCAACGTGTTCTTTTCCTTTTTTTTCTGGTGTATTCGTCAGAAAGGCGGTAATCCATAAGTTTATAAATTGGTTTTCAATCAGCAGAAAATGGGGACGAAACTTCCCAATCGGTTGTAACATCCCATAGTGATACAAAGAAGAGGATATAATTAAAGGGGAACCAGAGTTTAATGGTTTTTAAATCTGCCTTTATATTTACATAATATTTACTGCCGGATGCCGGCGGTTTTGTGGGCGTAATTTTTATTGATTCTAAGTTGGCAAGCCACTTTTTTAATTCTTCAAGATCCTTTGTAGCCTTTTCATTTGCAGATATGTCGGGGTTTTCACTCCCCTTATCATTCTGTTTTGTTTCCTGTATTATTTCGGTTGATGCTGAATTGTTCTTTTTGTCAGGAGGTGAAATAGGTTCCTCTATCTCTTCACTAAATTTATATTCTTTTTTTAAGACATCATATTTAACAGTCCTTTTAATTGTCTTTGAGTATTCAGTGCTGTCATACCATCCTGAACGATAGCGCATCAGTTTGATATAATATGTAAATGTAGTAGGGGCACCGCTATGAATAATCTCCTCAATCTCAGTTGTAAAGCCCCCTTTTAATTTTGCAGAAAGGAGCAGTTCTGAAGATGAATTAGTTACAGATATATCCGCTATAAACGGACTTGAGGCATATGAATAGCCGGCAAAAAAGAGACAATAAAAAGCCACTATAGAGCAATAAAATAAAAAGTTTTTAAATATTTTCATAATTGATTTAATATCTTATCACAAATAGGCTTAATTGATAATATTATTAACATACTACAAGGAGAAAGGGAGAAGAAAATGGAGAGATGGGGATAAAAAACAAAAAAAGAATCAGAGTTCACAGATTTTTAAGATATTGCTTCATTGTTTCATTGTTTTAACAATAGAACAATAAAACAATGGAACAATGAGTATTCTAATCTGTGTTCAATATTTTTCTTTTTTCTCCTTTTCTCCCTTTTCTCCATTCTCCTTAATCTTTTTCTTTTGTTCTTCTTCAAAAAATCTTATAGTTTTTGAAAGGCCGTCTTTAAGAGAATATTTCGGAGTCCAGCTATATTCCAAATTTATCTTTTTATAGCTTATAACACTCCTCCTCTGTTCCCCCATCTTTGCTGGGCCATGGATAGGTTTTATATCTGTATCTGAAATTTTAAGCATAAGGTTGCAGAGTTCGTTAACCGATGTCTCTATACCAGTGCCAATATTATATATTCCATTAATGTCATTTTTAATTGCAAGCATATTAGCCTCTACTACATCTTCCACAAATGTATAGTCCCTTGTTTGTCCTCCATCGCCATTTATAATTGGTGATTCCCCCTTTAGAATCTTTTTTGCAAATATAGCCACTACGCCTGCCTCTCCATGCGGGTCCTGTCTTGGGCCATATACATTTGCATATCTCAATATAGTGTAATCAAGGTTATATGTCATTTTATAAAAATAGAGATATTTCTCTAAAGATAGCTTTGAAATGCCGTATGGGCTTAACGGATTTTGCGGGTGTTTCTCATCAGCAGGAAAGTAATCCTGCTCACCATAGACAGCACCACCTGTGGAGGCGAAGATAAATTTCTTAATTTTATACTTAACTGCCAATTGCAGAAGATTTAATGAGCCGAGTATATTGACATCTGCATCATAAATCGGGTCATCAACAGATTTTCGGACATCCATCTGGGCTGCATGATGGTTTATAATATCAATCTTATTCTCTTTAAATATACCCTCTAACCCTTCCCTGTTTCTTATATCAATCTTATAAAATTTTGCCTTAGGGTTTAAATTCTTTAATTTACCTGTTATTAAATTATCTACAACTATTACCCGATGACATTCTTTTATAAATCTATCTGCTGCATTGGACCCTATGAAACCTGCACCGCCTGTAATGAGTATATTCATTTAACCTCCAAAAATAAAACTTAATAGGACGCAGATAAACGCAGATTATTAAGATTTAAAATAAAAATATTTGCGAAAATCATTTTTTCTGCGTAAATCTGCGTCAAAAAATTTATATTTTTCAAAAGAGTTGTATTTGTTTTACGGGGGATTCTTTTGCACCTGACTTCTTTGTCAGCCTCGGTCTTCCTGCCTCATCAAATTCTTTATTCTCTAAGTTGGCAAGAACCTCTCTTGCCCTCTCTATGACCTCTTTAGGCAGTCCGGCAAGTCTTGCCACCTGAATCCCGTAACTCTTATCCGCCCCTCCAACTGCTATCTTTCTTAAAAATATTATCTCATCATTCCATTCCTTTACTGCAATATTGTAATTTTTTACACCCTCAAGTGTCATTGATAGCTCAGTAAGCTCATGGTAATGGGTGGCAAAGAGGGTCTTTGCCTTTGTATTATTGTGGATATATTCTACCACAGACCATGCGATGCTTATTCCATCAAATGTGCTTGTCCCCCTACCAATCTCATCAAGTATTATAAGGCTCCTTAAAGTGGCGTTGTTTAAGATATTGGCAGTCTCATTCATCTCTACCATAAATGTGCTCTGTCCTTTCTGCAGATAATCCTGTGCCCCGACCCTTGTGAATATCCTGTCAACAATGCCAATCCTTGCCTCCCTTGCAGGGACAAAAGAGCCTGTCTGGCTCAAAAGGACAATCAGTGCCACCTGTCTCATATATGTAGATTTGCCTGCCATATTGGGCCCTGTAATTATCATGATTTGATTGTCAGTATTATCAAGACAGGTATCATTTGGGACAAATCTTTCGCCCTCAATTATCCTTTCTAATATAGGGTGTCTTCCATCTACTATCTCAATAGTATCACCCTCATTTATATCCGGGCAGATATAATCGTATCTACTGGCAGTCTCAGATAATGTAGATAATACATCAATCTCCGATATTATCCCGGCCATCTTCAGTATCCTCTTCCCCTCTTCTGCAATCTTTTTCCTTATATCTTCAAAAATCTGATACTCTATATTCTTAATCTTTTCCTCTGCACCAAGTATCTTATCCTCATATTCCTTGAGTTCCTGAGATATATACCTCTCTCCTGTTGCCACAGTCTGTTTCCTTACATAGCCTTCGGGAACTTTTGATAAATGTTTCTTTGTTATCTCTATAAAATATCCGAATACCTTGTTATAACTAACCTTGAGATTGGCAATTCCTGTCCTCTCCCTCTCCCTTACCTCCATCCGGACAATCCAGTCTTTACCATCCCTGCTAATACTCCTTAATTCATCCAGTTCCTTACTATAACCATCCTTGATTAGCCCTCCATCCTTCAGAGACAGGGGAGGTTCATCTTTAATTGAAATATCTATAAGCTTCTCAATATCGGTGAGGTCATCCCATTCTGAAAGCATCCCTTTAAAAATCTCACTGGGGGTTTTCTCTATAAGTCCCTTTATAGCTTTTATGGGGGCAATAGAATTTTTTAGGGCAATCAGGTCTCTCGCATTTGCAGCAGATAGTGTAATGCGGGCGGTAAGCCTCTCCATATCAAGTATCTTGCTTAGATTATCCCTGATTTCTTCCCTTGTCTTGTGGGAGTCTTTCAATTTGCCAACTGTCTCATGCCTCGTTTTAATTTTATCTGCATTAAGGAGAGGTTTTAAGAGCCATTCCTTCAGCCTCCTCCCGCCCATTGATGTAACAGTTAAGTCCATCAATCCCAGCAGAGACCCCTCTTTTGAGCCGTCATAACTTCTTTTGATTAATTCAA